>NZ_AZRK01000006.1 GCF_002895485.1 Petrotoga sp. 9PWA.NaAc.5.4 | reverse complement strand
ACTCTTCAGAATTATTTCTGCTTTCTTGGGATGCTTTTGTTAGTTTTATGGATGCGTTATCTACTTTTTCTGATGCTCCTTTTATTGAACTCATAGATTTCCTTAATTCTTTGCTCATCTCTGATAGTGCATTCGCCATCTGTCCTATCTCATCTTTGCTTTTGCTTTCAAAGTCTACTGTTAGATCTCCTTCTTTGAATTGGTTTATTTTGTTTCTGAACTCTGTCAATGGTTTTGTTATGCTTCTTATGAGATATATGACCATGATTATTGATACTACAAACGCTATTACTGTTAATATTATTGTTAGCATTATGGCTGTGTTGTTTTCTTCTATGAGTGTCGGTCCTAATGTGTCTTGTTGTACTTTTAACTCCGCTCTTTGTTCTTCTAATAGGTCTAATATTTCCACTTTCGTTTCTTCCATCTGTTGTATTATTGGTTCTTGTGATTCTATTGTCTCAACTATTTGGATGAAACTTTCTTTAAATGAGTTAAAGATATCTTTTATTTTTAAAAAACTAGTTTTTAATTCATCATCTACAATGCTGTATTCTAAAGTAGATAACTGAAGTTCTAAATTTTCAAATGCACTATTGATATTATTTTTATCTCCTTCTGATAAAGTTTTGAAATATTGTGAGGAAGCCTCAAAAATTTTATCCTTCCCATCTAAAATCCTTTGAGAATATATAGTTAATGAAGATGAAGCTCTTTTTTCTTGAGTTAAATTGATAAATTCGTTAACAACTTTTTCCAATTTAGGACCATATTCCATGAAATTTTCAATAAAAGAAATTTTTTCTTGATTTGAAGATATTAGCTGATTAAAAAGAGTTTTATATTCAAATATAGCGCTTTCCAATTTTCCGATATTATAATTTTCAAGGTTAAAAAGAATATTTTCAGCTTTTTGAATGTATTCGATAAATTCATCTTCTTTTTGTTTTTCAAAAGCTTTGATGTAATCATTTAGAGCTAAAGTAGCTTGAAATAAATCACTTTCGATTTGTGAAAAATAATTTACATCTTCAGCCATTTTTTTGTATTCTTCTAATCCTTTGTTAGAATTAAACAGAGATACTATGTTAAATGAGATTGATAAGCCAAATAAAATAAACATAATTATTACAATAAGTGGTATACGAACTTTTATACTATTTTTCAATACATTAAAGCCTCCTAACCTAAAAAACTATTAAAATAATTTTTTAAATATTAAAAAATGTTTTTTTCAGTTAAAGGAATTTCTATATTGAATTGTAATAACCGATGAAATTAATTTTATGAAAGTCTGAGTACAAATTTTTAAATTAGAGATTATTAAACACCCAAATATGACTTTTTTATATGTTCGCTATCAACAAGATTATCAGAAGTATCTTCCATAATTATTCTTCCATTTTCAATAACGTATCCTCGATCTATTACTTTTAATCCTTGTTTTACATTCTGTTCTGCTAATAATATGGACATTCCTGTCTTTTTTATTTCTTTGAGTTTTTGAAAAAGTTCTATAACAAGTGAAGGTTGAAGGCCTAACGAAGGTTCATCCAATATTAAAAGTTTTGGATTTGCCATTAACCCTCTTCCTATTGCTAACATTCTTTGTTGGCCTCCACTCATAGTACCTGCTTTTTGTTTTGTTCTCTCTTTTAATATTGGGAAAATTGAAAAAACAAAATCCAGATTTTCCTCAATTTTATTTTTGGCTTCTGGTATGTAAGCTGCACCTAATTTTAAATTTTCCTCAACCGTCATTGACGGAAAAAGTTCACGTTCTTGAGGAACCAAAGAAATACCTTTTCTAACAATTTTGTGAGTTTCTAATCCAATCAAAGAATTTTTTTCAAAATAAATATTTCCTGATTCAGCTTTAACTAATCCGATTATAGTATTTATCAAAGTAGTTTTACCCGCACCGTTTGGTCCAAAGATTCCTATAGCTTCTTGATTTTGGATATTAATTGATAAATCCCATATTACTTGTATTTTCCCATATTTTACATTTAAATTTTCTATTTCTAACATTAATCTTCCTCCCCTAAATATGCTGATACAACTTTAGGATCTTTGGAAACTTCCTCATAAATTCCCTCAGCAATTATTGTCCCTGATTCTAGTACTACTACCCTATCAGTTAATTCTTTTATTACTCCCATGACATGTTCTATTATTACAATTGTCAAACCAGTGTCTCTCAATTTTTTGACTAAAGTTATCATTTGCCAAGTTTCATCAGAATTTAGACCCGCCATTACTTCATCCAGAAATAAAATATTAGGTTTTGAGGCTAATGCACGTCCTATTTCCACCTTTTTTAAATCAAGGACTGTAAGTTTATCAACCAGAAAGTTTGTCCTTTTTAATTCTAAAAGTTCACATATTTCATAGGCTGTTTTTCGAGCGTCATTTAGTTTTTCTCCTGCTCCAAATAAAGCTCCAACCATTATGTTTTCTAATGCTGTAAAATTTCTGATAGATCTGACCAATTGGAAAGTACGTGCTATTCCCATTCTGTTCCTAACATGAGACGGAAGAGTCTCAATGTTTTGATTTTTAAAGATAATTTCACCTTCAGAAGGATAAGTTAAACCTGCTATCAAATTAACAAAAGTTGTTTTACCTGCACCGTTAGGACCAATTATTCCTAATATTTCATTTTCGTTTAAGGTTAAATTTACGTTATTTATTGCAATTAAACCTCCGAACCTTTTTGTTAAATTTTTAGTTTCCATTATATTCATCGAGTATTCCTCCTAAGTTTTGCTCTTTGCTTCTGCTTTACGTGCATACATTTTATCTATTATTGTACCGTATATTCCATTCGGTAAAAATAGTATTATTAAAACTATCATTACTCCGTAGATAATTAAGTGGCCATAGGGCATTATGAGTTTTAGATATTCTGAAGCAAAACCTAAAATTATAGCTCCTATTACGGCTCCCCAGGTAGAATATATTCCTCCAACAAGTGCCATAGCCATAGGTAATAGTAGAAAATCTAAAGAAAATGTTGTTTCAGGTGAAACAAATCCATACTGTTGAGCATAAATAGCACCAGTCGCCCCTTGAAGTGCTGAAGTTATAATAAAAACAAAAATTAAGTACTTGAATATATTTATTCCGCTAGATTTAGCTATTATTTCATCGTTTCTTATAGAATTAATAGCAAACTGTATTCTGGTTTTGGTAAAAACTTCCGATATTATTATTGTTATTAAAGCTATTGATAATATTAACCAATATATTTTTGTGGAGTCTCCATTAAAAATAACATTTGATAAAACTTTACCACTTGCACCGCCTGTCAATTTTGGGATGTTTCTTATAATTACAGAAAAAACCATAGTCAGAGCCAAAGTTGTGATTGCGAAATAAATTTCTCTTAATTTAAGGACTGCGAAACCTAATACAGCAGCTATTAAAGCTACCAAGCCTGCAGCAAAAAAAATGCTTAAGATAGGAGAAAATCCAAAATTTGAAAAAGTAATTATGGAAGCATATGCACCAACTCCAAAAAAACCCGCTATACCAAAAGATAATTGCCCGGTTCTCAACATTATATCCCAACTTAATGCTAAGGTCATATATATTAAAATTGTCATTAGAACATGTAGAAAATAAGCTCCTGTAAAAAAAGGTAAAGATATTAATATTAAAGTGGCTATAATAAATATTAAAATATTTCTCATGATTCAAGCCTCCTATTGGCATTTATCAATATGACTACTATCAGGACACCGAAGAATACGACGTCTGACCAGCCACTATAACCTGGAATAGATTGAACTATAGCTTCAGCAACCCCAAGGGTAATTCCACCTATTAATATGCCTTTTAAATTTCCTAATCCAGCCATGGCTGCAAGGGCGAAAGACTTAAGTGTAAAAGAATTCCCTGACAAAGGAAAAACGGGAGTTCTTGGAAGCATAATTGATGCAGCTATACCAATAATCCCAAAGGCGATACTAAAAACCATCAGATAAACAAAATTAGTATTTATCCCGATTATTTCTGCACCCTTAGGATTTTGACCTACTGCAGAAGCGGCTTGTCCCAGCCGGGTTTTCTTTAAAAATAGTTGAAGAAGAATGAGTATGGCTATTGCAACAACAGGATAAATAAATTCATAAATTCCTATAGAAAGGTTCCCTACAGGAATAGATGTTGAGGCATAAGGAGTATAAACACTTCTTGGTCTAGTTGTCCATATTATTTTGATGAATTCTATAAGTATCATTGATATACCAAACGTTAATAATAGTTGATTCAAATGTCCTGCTTTTAATACATATCTAATAGAAATTAAATATAAACCAATACCAATAAAAAAGAATATAAAAAATAAAGGAATTGATGAAATTAATGGGTCAACATCCCACAAATTAAAAAAAATGTATCCGATGTATAATCCTAAAGTTAAAAAATCTCCGTGAGCTAAATTTAATATCCCCACAATGCCTAATATTAATGCTAAAGGTAATCCTATCAGTGAATATAATCCACCTCTTTGGATTCCATATATTAATGCCAAAGGATTCCATACTGCAACTACTATTAAAAAAATTATGAAAGCTAAAAATGTTTTGTTTATTCGGAAAATAGATTTCTCCAAGTTGAACACCACCTTAAAAGCTTTTATTTAAAAGGGGCTGGAAGGCAAAATCCAGCCACCTTTTTTAAACTACAACTATTTTTAGAAAGTAAATGGATAAACTAAATCAGCGGTTTGTAAATCTAAAGGCCAGATAACTTCTTGTTTCCCATTTTGCCACTGTAAAATTTTTTGATATTTAAACCCTTGATTTTTAATTATATTACTCGGTTGTATCTTCAAAGGTTCTCCTAAAGCGGTATCTTCGAATTCCAAACTTTGTAGGGCTTTAATTAAAGGTTCTTTATCTAAAGTTCCTGCTTTTTTAATACCTTCAACTAAGAAATAAATGTTCATGTATCCCAAAGGAGCAAAGTATGTTGCAGGCTCTTCTTTCCACATTTCAACATAGGCATCATAAAAGTGCTTTGCAGCTGGACTAACTTGATTTAAAGTTGGAGACCACATACCATATAAGATTACGTTATTGGATAATGGATTTTTACCAAAATCAGCTGGCCATCCCGGAGGTGCACCTACAAATAATTGAGGTTGGAAATTTATTTCTTTAGCTTGAGCAACAATTGGTATAGCATCAGCGTCATATCCTGCCCATACAAAAAGGTCGGGGTTAAAGGATTTAGCTTGATTCAGCATCGCCCTATAATCTCCTCCTCCCAGGGCAGCACTTTTGAAGGAAGCACCTTTAAATTCATCCATTATTCCTCTCCAAGGGCCTTCTCCTTTCTTAGCCTGTTCATATAGATCTAAATATGCAGTATATGAATCAGTACCAAAAGCCCCTTCTTCGTAAGCAAGGAAAATTTTGCTAATATTTAAATCTGGATATGCTTCATTAATTTCTCTCCAGCCTAAACCGTAACCTTCTCCTTGTTGGTAATCCCAAGGATGAAGATGAAAGTACCAATCTGCATTTGGACCAATAGCTATTTCAGCTTGATGTGAAGCTGCTCCTATCCATACAGTGATTTTTTGATATTTTTTCAAAATAGGGATTTGAGCTAAATGAACTCCACTACCCATTCCACCCACAAAAAAATCTACTCTTTCAACTGTTGCAAGCCTTTCAATTGCAGCAGCACCTTTTGCTGGATTCATCTCATCGTCTATAACTATGAGTTCTATAGGTCTACCTAATACCCCTCCTGCATCGTTAATCTCTTTTACTGCTAATTTCATGGCTTTAGTGGATTGGTTACCAGTTATATCTCCTAATGGATTTACAGCGCCTATTTTTATAGGATTTACAGCTCCAATGAGGAAAGAAAAAATCATGATAAAGCTCAACATCACAACAAACAATCTTTTCACTTGTTTCACCTCCAATATTTTGATAATTCAACTTAAAACAAAAAAGTTAAAATAAGTCTCTTATCGCCTCCTCTTTTTTTCACTAAACATTCTTTATAACAACTGCTGTTCCCATTCCTCCACCAATACACAAAGAAGCTAAACCATACTCGATATTTCTTTTTTTCATTTCATGAAGAAGTGTTACCACTATTCTGTTTCCAGAGGCACCTATTGGATGTCCTAATGCTATAGCTCCACCGTTAACGTTTGTTCTGTTCAAAAACCATTCTTTTGATTTCCCATAAATACTTGATAGTTCAGTTATAACTCCCAATGATTGAGCTGCGAATGCTTCGTTTAATTCGATTAATTCTATTTGGTCTAAAGGTATCTTTACCCTTTCCAAAAGACCTTTGATAGCTGGAACAGGTCCTAATCCCATGTATGCTGGATCAACACCTGCTTGATTGTAACCAACCAATTCTGCTATAGGGGTCAAATTATATTTTTCGACAGTTTCTTGAGAAGCTAACAAAATGGCACTTGCTCCATCGTTGATACCTGAAGAATTTCCAGCAGTTACTGTCCCATCTTTTATAAATGCAGGTTGTAATTTAGCGAGTTTATCTAAGGAAGAATCAAACCTTGGATGTTCGTCTTGTGCAAAAATAATGGATTCTTTTTTCGTTTTTATCTCTATTGGGATAATTTCGTCTTTAAATTTTCCAGATTCAATAGCCATCTTAGCTTTCATTTGGCTGTTATATGCAAACTCATCTTGTTCCTCACGAGAAATATTGTACTTTTTTGCAACGTTTTCAGCCGTTACTCCCATGTGATAGTTGTTGAATACATCTGTTAGGCCGTCTAAAATCATATGATCTTGAATTTGATAGGATCCGAATTTTGTTCCGAATCGTGTAGTATAAGGTAGAAGGTAAGGAGCTGTTGACATGCTTTCCATACCTGCAGCTATAACTAAATTTGCATCACCATTTTTAATATCATTAGCACCAATCATTATGCTTTTCATACCGCTTCCACATAGCATATTTACTACATATGCAGGTTTGTCTTCTGGTATACCCGCATATATTGATGCTTGTCTACCTGGTCCCATTCCCTGCCCTGCGATTAATACATTACCTACAATCACTTCATCAATATTTTCTACCTTTACTTTGCTATCTTCTATAACTTTCTTAATCACTTCTGCACATAACTTTGGTGCCAAGATGTCTTTTAAAGTTCCTGCGAAGGTGCCGATTGCGGTTCTCTTTGCAGATATTATATAAACTTTGTTCATTTCTTACCTCCTAATAAGAATTTTATATACTGCCTTTAGAAATTTTAGAATTCAAATTTTATCAATGGTTTGACGTTAAATCTTTATAAAACGCCTCCACAATTCTGATTTTGACCTGTTCTTTATTTTTTAGTTTCTTCGCTACTTGTATCGAGAGTGTGGTGAGGGATCTATCCTCTAACCTCGCTATATAAATTCAAAAGCTTATTTTTAAAAGGTTCTCATTTCTAAAGGGCCTAAGAATTTTACTACTTACTTTAGAAATTACGACACTCAGATTTTATGAATATTTTGACGTTTGATTTTTTCAAAAATACCTCAAAAATTTTTATATTAATCCCATTTCTATAGCTTTTTTCTCCAATTCCTTTCGGTAATCCGGATGAGCTATAGAGATTAATTTTCGCGCCCTTTCTCCAGCACTTCTGCCTCTTAAATGAACAATTCCCCATTCTGTTGCCACATAATCTAAATCATGTCTTGGGACTGTAACAGGAGTCCCTTGGGGTAGCATAGGAACAATAGTAGAAATAGTTCCATTTTTTGCCGTAGATCTCAGTGCAATTATGCCTTTTCCATGCTTGCTCTTTATAGCTCCTCTGTGAGTATCCAATTGTCCGCCGGGTCCGGAAATTTGTTGAGTTCCTATAGCTTCAGAGACAACTTGGCCTGTGAGATCTACAGAAATCGCGGTATTCAAACTAACCATATTGTCGTTTTGGCATACTACATAAGGATCGTTGACGTATCTACCTCTAAGTTCAAAAACTCCTTGATTATTGTTTATAAAATCGTACATTTTTTTAGTACCTAAGGCGAAAGCAATAATAAACTTTCCCTTCCATAAAGATTTTTTCATATTTGTTATGACACCTTTTTCAAAAAGATCTATCATAGACTCCGTTAGCATCTCTGTGTGAACTCCTAAATCTTTTTTATCTTCAAGGAGTTTTCCAACAGCATTGGGTATTCCACCAATTCCTATCTGTAAAGTAGCTCCATCAGGAATAAGATCAGCTATATGTTGAGCAATTTTCCTTTCTTCTTCCTTTGGTTCGGTTATTGGAATTTCTGGAATTTCCCAACTTGATTCGACTATCATATTAACATTGTTTATATGCCATTCAGTGTCACCATGTACAAAAGGCATTTTTTCGTTAACTTCCATAACAACTATATCGGCATTTTCCGCTATATCTTTTTCATATACATTTGATATTCCTAAATTAAAATAACCTGCTTTTTCTTGAAAAGGTGCGGAGGTTCCCCAAAAAACTACTGTATTTCCTTCTTCTTTTTCTGCCATAACTTTATCTAAACCAGCCATGTGTAAATTATTGGGGATAAAATCTAAGATTTTTAATTCGTCTTTATATTTTGACTTTCTAGTTGAATCAGAGAAAAACCAGGTATGCAATTGATAATTGTCTTCATAGTCTTTATTCAAAAAGAAATCATAATAACCTGTGTCTAAGCAAGTAACTATCTTTATTTTTTCGAAGTGACTCTTGAATTTATGTACATTGCTTAAAAAACCTTGGGCTTCAGCTGCAGCCATGCTTACAATAACTGTACATCTTTTGGGTAATGATAAGATTGCTTCATCAAGAGATCTTAATTTTTCTCTATATTTATCTTTCCACATTACGTTATTCCTCCTCCGTAAATTTATAAAACTGTGCCTCCATTTACATCTAAAACATGTCCCGTTACATAAGAAGATTCATCGCAAGCCAAAAATAATGCAGCATTAGCAACCTCTTCCGGTTCTCCCATACGTTTCAAAGTGATTTTGGAAAGAATATTTTCTAAGACTTTTTCCGGCATTTTTTCAGTCATAGGTGTTTTTATGAATCCTGGAGCTATGGCATTAACTCTTATATTTGCACCTTTTCTAGCTAATTCTTTTGCCCAAGTATAAGTCATTGATATGACTCCACCTTTTGATGCCGAGTAATTAGTTTGTCCGATATTTCCTCTTTCACCTACAATAGAAGAAATGTTTACTATGCTACCTTTTCCGTTTTCCAACATGAGATTAGAAACGAATTGAGTCATATTGAATACACCTTTTAAATTAACATCAATTACTAAATTCCAATCTTCTTCTGACATTTTTTGCAATAAAGCATCCCTTGTGATTCCAGCATTGTTTACAAGTACATCTATCCTTCCAAATTCCTCTTTTACATTGTTAACAAATTCTTGAATATCAGCTCTATTTGTAACATCTAACTGATATCCTCTTATATTTTTTTTGGTTTCTTTATCTAATTGATCGAGAAGTTCTTTGTTCATATCTATAGCGAAAACAACTTCTGCACCTTCATCAGAAAACTTTTCAACTATACTTCTACCAATTCCCCTGGCTCCACCTGTTACCACACAAACCTTTCCTTTCATTCTATCCATTTTAATGCCTCCTATAATTATGATTTTTACTCACTTTAGAAATTCTAAAATTCAGATTTTACCAATATTTAGCATCGAATTTTTATAAAATGTTTCCATAATTCTAATTTTGAGATATTCTCTATTTTTCTTTAACTTCTTCGATACTTTTAGTCAGAGATGGGGAAGAGAACTCCACCCTGAACCCACTATAAATTCAAAAGCTTATTTTTAAAAAATCTTTATTTATAAAGTACTCATATATTATTTAAAAGTGCCCCATTTTACTGTAGTTGCTGCCCATACGAAACCTAATCCAGCTCCCACCATTACTACTAAATCACCAGACTTTAATTTTCCGTCTTTTATAGCTAATTTCATAGATAGAACCTGATCATTTTGCCCAAGATGGCCATAGTTTTCTAAATAAGTTGTCTGATTTTCTTTTAATCCTAATTCTTGTAAGACAGCTTTATGAGCAGATCTTTTAAAATGAAGAATGGCAAGATAACCAATATCTTTTTCATCATAGCCAGATTTTTTTAGCGAATCTCTGATTACCCAATAAAAATTTGGCATGGTTTTTTCATTCAGATTAGCTTTAAATTTCTCAGCGTCGTTGACCGTGAAATAATATTTTGTGGTATCTTCTGGTTGCATGGGCCACTTTTTAGTTCCGCCTACTTCTATTACACATTGTTCAGAAAAAGATCCATCGCCTTTAAAAGAAGATTCTAAAACTATGTTTTTATTTAAATTTTTTTTCAAAATCATTGCAGCTCCACCCGCTCCTAAATCAAACATAAAAGATGTTTCTGGAACAGAATAATTTATTAAGTCTCCGTTCCTGTACCCACTGACAAGAAGAACTGTGTTTAAACTATCATTATTCATCATAAGTGACTTCGCTGTTTCAATTCCTACCATCATAGAACCACACATAGCTTCCATATCAAATCCCCAAGCATTGGTTGCTCCTATTTCATATGCTACTTTTAAACTTGCAAGCCAGCATGGATAGTCTTTATGTTGAGCTCCGTTCCAAATAACTAAATCAATATCTTTAGGATCAATATTTGCATCCGAAAGAGCGTCCTTTGCAGCTTGAATTCCCATAAAACTAGTTGTATCATTTGGACCTGGAATAGGTTTTTTTAGAATTCCGAATTTTTCTTCAATTACCCATTGAGGTATATTAGTTCTTTTTGCTATTTCATCAGCATAAATATAATTATCAGGTATGTAAACTCCTAAGCCCATTATTCCAATATTGTCCATAAAGTCACTCCTTCATTTATGATATATGAATCAGCTCTTACAAAATAAAAAAATAATATATGAATCATTTCTCATTTTCAGTATATTATATTTTTACTAAAAATGCAAATTCATTTAACGTCGTTTATAAGCAATTAAATTAATTTGTTCAAGAATAATAGCAATTAACAACCGAAACCTTATGTTTAAGAATTTAAAAAAATTGAGGAAAGAATTTTTAAGAAATTGAGATTAGAAGGAAAAAATTTAGTTATTTTTTGAAGGAAAAGTTTTATCTAAAATAATATGGATGCTAAATCCACTCATGAAACTCAGACTATAAAAAATTTTTATAGGTAATCTATATTTAAAATTTAATAAATAAATAAAAAGAGACAACACTATTCCTGTAATTATAGAATGCCACATTCCGCGATGTTTGGTAAGTTTGTTGAAAATTTTACCCAAAATTATACCTATAAGTGTACCAACAAGAATTATAAAAAAACTATAAACATTGTTGTTGAAGTATGGGCGCAAGTATTTTTTATATAAATAATCGTATTCAAAAAGATAAAAAACGCTACCAAAAATTAAAAGCAACCTGAAAAGTTTGTTGATAAAAGAAGAGTTATGGTCAACATCCGGGAAGTCGCTACCGAGTACAAACAGTAAGAAAGATATGAAAATTTCATGAGAAACATAGTAAATAGGATAGAAGAGGTGACTGTAAATAGAATTGAACAACAAAAAGAAAAAAGGAAATATAAAAATACCTGTACTAATATGTGTTTTGAAGTTAGGCATTGTTTATATTTCCAATTAGATCATAATTTTCGAAGCTTATAATTTCGATGGGATGCCTTTTAGTCCAGCATTCTATAATTCCACCGTTTTTAATATCTTTATAGAAAAGAACCTTAGAATTTTCACAATTTATGGTTTTTTCTAAAGTTTTAAATATTGGTCTTTTATACATTGTAAGAAGATTCAAAATTTTATTGGAGATTTTATCGACTATTAAAGAATTGGTCCCTCCAGAAAACAGAAATTCAAAATATTCTGAAATTTTGGAAACGTCAATATTTTTGATTTCTCCGTGAGCTAAATTTAAAGTACCGCAAGTTACTATTTCTCCGAGAAAATTAAACAAAGGAACTCCCTCTAATTGATAGTATTTATTTAATCGTTTTAATGCCTCTGGGGTTACTAATATTATTTTTCCGCTGTACAATATTTTATCTCCATTTTTTAGTTTTTTTAAGCTTTCTAAAGAAATTGGATAATTTACTGTAATCAAATAATTTTTCCTCCTTCGATTTCCTTCACTCACTATTTAGATTCAAAATTTATATCAGACTGAGTTACTATTTCGTAAGTTAAAGTTTTCAGTGAAATTACAAAATCTACATTTTCAACCATAATATTATCAGGTACATTAAGTGTTGTGGGGGTAAAATTCAAAATACCTTTTATTTGTTCTTTTACTAATAAATCTGTGACTTGCTGGGCAGCTGTTGCTGGAACCGTCAATATGGCTATTTCAAAGTTTTTTTTCTGTTTTTCTTGATGTATTTCATTTATGTGTTTTATAGTAATTCCAGGAAGTAATATTGAATTTATCTTTCTTTTATCAACATCAAAAGCAGATACGATTTTAAATTTATTCTTTTCTAATTCGGGATAATGTGAAATGGCTTTCCCTAAGTTACCTATTCCTATTAAAGCAATGTTCCAAATCCTTTCAGTGCCAAGAATTTTTTGTATTCTAAAAAGCAAATCATCTACGACGTAACCAAACCCTCTTTTACCAAATTCTCCAAAATAAGAGAGATCCTTTCTTACCTGGGACGCTTTGATATTAAGGACTTCGGCAATTTCTTTAGAGGAAGTTTTGTTGACACCTGATTCTTTTAATTCTGTAAGAAATCTATTGTACAAAGCAAGTCTTTTTATTGTTGGTTTGGGAACTTTTGAACTTTTCATATTTCGTATTAAATTTTGTCACTCAAAGTATCGTTAAAAGTTTATTAAGTGACAAAATTTTTTCACCTCCTCTGATATTTGTACTTTACTTACTTTAGAAATTCTGAAACTCTGATTCTATAAATGTTTTGAATTTTAGTTTCTCCAAAAACACCTCCCCACTTCTAATTCTTGCTAATTCTTAATTTTTTAACTTTTTGGGTATTTGTAGCGCGGAAAGAGGGAGAGGGCTCCGCCCTAGACCCATTTTAAATTCAAAATTCTATTTTTAGGAAATTTTCATTTCTAAAGTCCCTATTTTCTTAATCACTTTTTAATTATCAATAGAAAAAAGTTATTTTATAACTATGTTTATTATTTTTCCTGGAACGTAAATAATTTTCTTTACCTCTGTTCCTTCAAGATATTTTTTGACTTTTTCTTCGTTTAAAGCCTTATTTTTAATCTGGTCTTCAGATAAATCAGCATCAACTGTTATTTGTGATCTTAACTTTCCATTTATCTGAATTGCTAAGGTTATTTCTTCAATTTCAAGAGCTTTTTCATCTACTTCAGGCCAATGAGCATCTGTAATTAATTCTTCTTTTCCTAAAAGGCTCCAAAGTTCTTCACTAATATGTGGAGCCATAGGCGATAACATCAGTAAAAAACTTTCTGAAAACTCTTTAAGAAGATATAAGTTCCAGTTTTTTTCTTCTACTTTATTTAAGTAATCATTTAAATCATTTAAAAGTTCCATAAGAGAACTTACAGCAGTGTTAAATTGGAAATCCCCTTCTATATCGTTAGTTATCTTTTTAATAGTTTGATGAAGTTTTCTTCTTAAATATTTTTCCGATTTGTTTTTTAGATTATCAACGTGTTGAAACTTTATATTTCTTATTTTGTCTTTAATAGCAAAATAAGTATTCCAAATCCGATTTAAAAATCTATAAGTACCTTCTATTCCGGAATCATTCCATTCAGCATCTTTTTCAGGTGGAGCCATAAAGAGTATGTAAGTTCTTAAAGCGTCTGCACCAAAATAATTAATCATTTCATCTGGAGAGACTACATTTCCTTTAGATTTAGACATTTTAGCACCATTTCTGTATATCATGCCCTGTGTAAATAGGTTTTGAAAAGGTTCCTCAAAATCTATAAAACCTAAATCTTTTAAAACTTTAGTTATAAATCTTGAATATAAAAGGTGAAGAATAGCATGTTCTACTCCTCCGATGTATTGATCTACAGGCAACCAATTATTTACATCTTGTTTGTCAAAAGGTTTATCTTCCATTTTTGGATTTATATATCTCAAATAATACCATGAACTGTCCACAAAGGTGTCCATAGTATCAACTTCCCTTTTTGCTTTTCCACCACAATTAGGACATTTTGTTTCTTCAAAATCAGGGTGGTTTATTAGAGGACTTTTTCCCGTTGGTTCAAATTTAACGTTTCTTGGTAACTTGACAGGTAAATCTTTTTCATCTACAGGAACAACACCGCATTTTTCACAATAAATAATAGGAATGGGGGCTCCCCAATATCTTTGCCTTGATATTAACCAATCTCTCAATTTATACTGGATAGTAAACTTCCCAAAATTATTTCTTTCTAACCATTGAGTAATTTTTTCTATAGCTTCTTTGCTGTTTAATCCACTGAACTGACCTGAATTAATCAAAGTACCTTCTCCCGTATAAGCTTTTTCAATATTGCTTTCTGTTATTACGTCATCTTTGGGTGTTATAACTACTTTTATAGGGATATTATATTTTTTTGCAAATTCAAAGTCTCTTTGGTCATGAGCAGGGACAGCCATAATAGCTCCAGTTCCATATTCATACAAAATATAGTTAGCAACATAAATAGGTATTTTTTCTCCATTAACAGGATTGATAGCATAACTTCCAGTAAACACTCCTTCTTTTGTCGCTTCTTCCGCAATCCTTTTAAATCTATCCTCTAAGCTAACTTTTCTTAAAAATTCGTGTACTTTTCCTATATTATCAGAAGTTGTTAATTCTTCAACTAATGGGGATTCAGGGGCTAAAGCCATAAAAGTAACTCCCCATAATGTATCGGGTCTCGTTGTAAAAATCTTTAAAGTTCTATCAGTTCCTATTATCTTAAATTCAACTTCCGCTCCTATACTTTTGCCAATCCAGTTCTTTTGCATAGTTTTAACGTTTTCAGGCCACCCAGGAAGTTTTTCTAAATCTTCTAAAAGCTTTTCTGCATAGTCAGTTATTTTAAAATACCATTGTTCTAATTGCTTTATTTCTACATTAGTACCACATCTTTCACACTTGCCGTTAACAACTTGCTCGTTTGCAAGTACAGTTTTACAATGTGGACACCAATTAACAGGTGCTTTCTTTTTGTATGCTAAACCGTTTTTATATAATTGAAGGAATATCCATTGAGTCCACTTGTAATAATCTTCTTTACAAGTAATAACTTCTCTGCTCCAATCATAACTAATTCCTAATTTTTTAATCTGATTTCTAATTATCTCTATATTTTTTAATGTCCAGTCTTCTGGGTGTATGTTTCCTTTATCTATAGCTGCATTCTCAGCAGGTAGGCCAAAAGCATCGAAACCAAAAGGATGTAACACATTGAATTGTTTCATCCTTTTATAACGAGCTACAACATCTCCTATTACATAGTTTTTAACATGGCCAACATGTAGTGTCCCAGAAGGATAAGGAAACATTACTAAATCATAATATTTGGGTTTTTCGCTTTTATTTGGAGTTTGAAATATATGCTTTTCATTCCAAATTTCTTGCCATTTTTTCTCTATTTCTTTAGGATTGTAAGATTTTTCCATCTATTGTTATTCCTCCGGTGATTAGAATTATAAGTCATTTAGAAATTGTAAAACTTAAGTTTTAGTTTTTTTGAAAAGGCAACTTCTTTAAGAAAAAATCGAGTATATTGTTAATTATACCACATTTATTTTCCAGTAACTGTTGGAATATAGAGATTTAAATCTACCATTATATTAGTAATATCTTTGTTAGGATGTTTTAATAATCTATATTGACCAGGTTCTTTAATTAGGAAGTAGGTATTTTCAGGTACCCCACTTTTAAAGGATGCATTAGAAGGAATTTGATAAGTATATTGAGTTTCAACTTTTGGAGTTTTAAAAAAGTAAAATTTATATGGGTTTAAACCAGGTTTAAGATTTCCCTGAAATACATATTTTCCATCAGAGTTTCTAAACGCTGTCCATACATCATTATGGCCTATGATATATATTTGAATATATCCGGCATCAGCCGGTTCGTCCAAATTGGTAATAATTTTGTCTAAATCGCTCATGTTCTTTTCTAAAAAGTTGTTGGCAACTATAAATTTCTCAACTATTCCATTTGGATTAAAATAACTTTCAATTTCAAAAAGTTTTTTATCTGTTTCGCTTAACTTTTGATTTAAAGAAGTATTTAGTCTATTGAATTGACTTTGTAAATCTTTTTTTAATTCAATAAATCTAATTTCATTTGTTATTGCCAAAACTATGGCAACTAAACTCACGACTAAAAGCGTTATTTTAAACTTCATAAGTATCCTCCAAACATATTTTTAATATTTGTGTATATTTCTTCTTTTGTTTCCAGAATCTTTTTAATTTTTTGAAGAGTATTATCAACTTTTTTTGTTGATACCTTGAGTTTATCACTTATTTCTTGATAAGAATAACCATAACCCCATAATTTTATAATATTTTTTTCATCTTCCTTAAGTTCTTCAACACTTTTGGAAAATAAGTATTCCTTTAAAAAATCTTTTTCTTGAGAATCTATGTTTTCAATGTAATAATCTCCACTTTCACTGAAGTTTTCGTCTGTATTTTCTATGCTAACGGCTTCTGTCAATACTTTGTGTTTGTTTCTGTTTAAATATGTAATAAAAGACTTTATTTCAGATGAAATATTCATGTAAGCAAAGCTTGAAAACTTTGTGTTGGCGTCATTTCTAAAGTTGTATACAGCTTGAATTAGACCAACAAAACCAATTTGTAAAAAGTCTTCATATTCTAACCATGTCCCATAATAATTGGAAACTATTGATTTTATCATCGGTTCAAACTTTTCAAGTATCATTCCTAAAGCTTCTTTATCTCCTATTTGAGATAATTCTATTAATCTATTCAGATTTAAGCCTCTAAGTTTGTATATATTTCTGCTCATTCGTTTCCCCACAATCTTTATTTGCGCTTCAACTAATATATACATTTTAAAAAATTTAAAAGGAGATTGAAACTATTGTTTTGTAAACATTTAATTTAAAGCTTTATTTTAAAAAGTTTTATTCTAAAAATGTCTAATAAAAATAAAAGAGAAGAAACTGAAAACTATCTTAATTTTATCGTTTATGAATTTTAATAATTATTAGATATAATTTATTTACCCATCCCCCCGAAACATCATAATTGATATTTCGGCCCATCCAATGAGGACGCTATTGCGTCCTCATTGCTTTATTAGGCAAATCGTATTTAATATCAATTTTTTTAATATCTCCAGGATGGGGAACTATTTCTATACCCCAGGGACCAAACTTTACCCTTGTTAGTTCTAAAACACTGAATCCTAAGGCTTTAAACATGAGCTTGATTTGTCTTTTTTTGCCTTCGTGGATATTAATTTTAATCAAGGAAAGTTTTTCCATTTTTTTTATTAGTGATACGTGAGCCTTTAAGGTTTTATAACCATCTTCCAAGACTATTCCATTTTCTAATTTTAATAAATCTTCTTTAGAAGGTATTCCATCAATTAAAACATGATATATTTTTACAACTTTGTTCTCTGGTCTTAAAAGATAATTAGCTAAATTTCCATCATTAGTTAGTAACAAAACTCCTTGAGCATCGTAATCAAGTCTTCCTACATAAAAAACCCTTTCTTTTATTTTATCTTTTATCAAATCTTGAATAGTCGTTCTTCCAAAATTATCTTTGAAAGTGCACAAAACATTTTTTGGTTTGTTGAATAAATAATAAACTTTATTTTGAGTGATTTTCAAAATTTCAGAAACTTTGTAAATTTGATTTTCAAACTCTATAAGATCATTATCTTTTAATTCATACCATGGTTTTTTTATCAGTATTCCGTTAACTTTTATTCCTTTGTTGAAAATGTATTCAGACGATTTTCTTCTACTAAGACTTAATATTTGTAGTGCTTTTTGAAGATTCATTTTTCTTAATATCCTCCAATTTTTTTAAGGTGTTATCGGGTAAAGATTCATAAAATTTCTCTGTTAGTTTATAAAATGGTTGATTTTGTTTTTTTATTTTTTTGACCAATTCGTATTCCATTAGTTTTTTTAATTGATAGTAACTATTTTTACCTCTAATATTTTCTATCTCTATTAATCGACTTTCTCCATTCATGAATAATATGGCAAGTACCTCAAATTGAGTTTCCGTTAACTCTAATTTTTTGACATTAGGAAGAATCATCACCTTGATTTCAGGTTTTATTTCAAATCTATATTTGTTTCCAACTTTTACCAGTTCTACTCCATGTTGATCTTGCATATAGTGAAGTTCTATAGTATTTATATATTCTTTCAATTCATCACTTTTTATTTTTAAACGTTTTGAAATTTCGTTAAAAGAGATTCCATCAGGTTTAGAAAATATTAAAGCTTCTATCATTCTTATTTCTACGTCAACTTTTTTGCTATTTTTCATTTTCTATACTTCCTTATGTTGAAATGCGATTAAAAATTCCTCCATCATAATTAAAAAAACCTTGATTAACAAGGATTAAAGCTGCTAAAAACATAACAACAAAATTGAGCTTATTATGGTGCGAATATTCGAAAATTTGAAAAGTATCAAAACGATCTTTAGTTTTAAGTTCTTTAATTGCATCTTCTATTTTATAACTTTCTTTAATGACTTCTAATTTTTTTTGTTTAGTTATGTAATCATCAAAAAATTTCACAAGTTGATAACCGACTTGGTTTTTATCAAATTTAGCTTTATTTTTAATACCAATGGATTTTTTCTTGTTTTCTCCAAAATCTTTCTTTATAATTTCTTGCGCTTTTCTTATAATATCGTAATTTTCGATTGAAGTATAGATATATTCTCTATGCTTTTTAAATTCTTTGTCTTTATCTGAATTAGGTAACATTTCTTTCGATTTCAAAAAGGTTAAATAAGAAGCTAATTCTAAAAATTCTCCTATAGAATTTAAATCTTGAAAGTTTTCGTTAATATATTTTAGAAAGATATCAGAAATACGACTCACTGATATCTTTCTCACAGGTATCTTTTTTTCTTTTATCAATTCCACAAGTTTGTAAAAAGGCCCAGAAAAAATATCAAGTTTTATATCTAATTCTTCAAAACTTATACTCATACAGTCTACCATCTCATATGCATAGCATCTTTAACTTCTTTCATTGTTTCTTTGGCAATGTTTCTTGCTTTTTCATTACCTTCAATAGCAATTTTCTTTGCATCTTCCTTAGAAATTTTAGCAAGATTTTCCCACACTGGTTCCATTTTGTTTTTCATATTTTTTATCAATAATTTTTTACAATCTATGCAACCAATTCCGGCTGTTGTGCAACCTTTTACTACCCATTCTTTTTCTTCTTGAGATTCAGTAAAGACCTTATGATAATCCCACACAGGGCACTTTTCAGGATTTCCTGGGTCAGTTCTCCTTTTTCTTGCAGGATCAGTTATCATGGGTAATATCTTTTCTTTAAGCTCTTTTTCGTTGGTTTCTATGTTAATAATATTCCCATAACTTTTAGACATTTTTCTACCATCTGTACCCGGTAGTTTTGGAACGTTTGAAATAATGGCCTCGGGTTCTGGAAAAACTTCTTTATATCTTAAGTTAAATTTTCGAGCAATTTCTCTTGTAAATTCAATATGATAAATTTGATCCTCTCCTACAGGGACTCTTTCTCCTTTGTATATTAGTATATCTGCAGCTTGAAGCAAAGGATATCCGAGAAATCCTAATGTGGTCAAATCTTTATCAGAAATATTAGTTATTTGTTCTTTGTAAGTCGGTATTCTTTCTAAACGTGAAACTGACGCAATCATTCCGAAAAGCAAATATAATTCAGCGTGCTCTTTTATCGCTGATTGTATAAAAATTACACTTTGATTGGGATTTAAGCCAACTGCCAAGTAATGTCTTATTATATCAAGAGTTGATTCTTCAATAATCTCAACTTCGTCATAGTGGGAAGTTAAAGCATGCCAATCAGCAACAAAAAAAAAGTTATGATCCGATTTTTTTTGTAATTCTACCCATTTTTCCAAAGTTACGAAATTGCCTATATGTAACTTTCCTGTTGCCCTCATTCCACTGACTATAACCATTTCTTACCTCCACAGTAGCCATATTTTACTTACTTTTTTAAAGCACTTAAGATCAATTTTGATTGTTTTGTGGTAAAAACTTTCCTTTTATGTAAATGGTGAGTAGTTGTTTTAGAGTGTTTAATAACCTAAATTATATTATAGCATAAATAATAAGTGGCTATCCTGCTTTAAAATTATATACAGTTTTTATTCTTGTAACAATTTCTACTGTATCTTTTATTATTTCTTCTATTTCTTCTAAAGGTTTATAAACCATAGGAGCTTCGTCTAATGTTTTATTATTAACAGAAGTTGTATAAATGTCTTTCATAACTTTTGTAAATTCATCAACATTTAAAATTTTTTTAGCTTGTCTTCTACTTAATAATCTTCCAGCTCCATGTGGAGCGGAATAGTTCCAATCAGGATTTCCTTTACCTATACAGATTAAGCTACCATCTTTCATATTTATTGGAATAATCAATTTTTCACCTTTTTGAGCAGAAACAGCTCCCTTGCGTAGTATCATATGTTCCATATCTATGTAATTGTGAATGGTTGTAAATCGTTCCGTAATTGTCAAATTCATGTTTTTAACTATTTCATCAATTATAGCTTTTCTATTTAACACAGCGTATTGTTGAATTATTTTCATGTCATGAAGATAATTATGAAAATGCTCACCTTCAAGGTAGGCTAAATGTTTCGGTATAGAAGTTTGATTTGTTTTTATTTTTTTCTTTTTGATCTTTAGTGTAGATTGTCCCGTTAGAATCGAATAAGCTAAATTTTGATAGTATTCTGCAACTTCTTTACCTAAGAATCTACTACCACAATGAACAAGTAAATATAAATGAGACTCATTATCTTTGTCTAATTCTATAAAATGGTTCCCTCCACCCAAAGTACCAATACTCAAAATTGCTCTATTTATATCTATAAAATCAACACATTTTAAATTTAAAATATCGGTTTTTTCTACATATGAATGTGGAATTTTTCTAATATTAAAACCTGACGGTATTTCTTTTCTTATGATTTTATCAAGTTTATCAAAATTCATGTTCTTTTCTTGTAATTTACATATTTCGACACCGCAACCAATATCTACTCCAACTAAATTAGGAACTATTTTATCTCTTATAGTCATTGTAGTACCAATTACACATCCAATACCTGTATGTACATCAGGCATTATTCTAATTTTACTATCTTTAACAAAATCTTGATCGCATAGTTCTTTAATTTGTTTTATAGCTTCTTCTTCTACACTTTTGGCAAATATTTTAGCTTCGTTAAACTGTCCTTTTACAGTAATCATTCCTTTTATACCTTCTTTTTGTATTTTAAGGTGCTTTTAATCAACTATTTCTATTTAGATAATATCACAAAAAATAGTAAAATAAGAATGTAAAGAAAATAAAAACAAAAAAATTAAAGTTTTGGAACAAAAATACGATAAAATAATGAAAATAAAAAAAACTAAGGTTAAATATAATATAATGTTAAAGAGGTGGGAAAAGTGAATATTAATCCTTATTTAGGGTCTTTTCAATTAAGCGGAATAGCTTCAGGAGTAGATACTCAGGCAATGGTAAAAAAATTATTAGAGATAGAACAACAACCACTTAATAGGGCACAAGAAAAATTTGATACTTTAAAATATCAGCAAAAGCTTTGGATGGAAATAGACAATAAATTAGAAGATTTTTATGATTATTTGATATCCTTTAAGTTAAAAAGCAATTTGATTCCCAAAAAGGCAGAGTCTTCAAATGAACAGGTATTAACAGCAAATGCTCCTGCAGATGCTGAAAATTCGACATTTTATCTCAAAGTTGTTTCTTTAGCTTCTCCAACAATTTTAGCAGGTGAGGGTATAGATCCTTCTATCAAAAAGTCTTCAACTATTAGTTCGATTGTTGGAGATACTGAGGAAGCATCTGTAAGCATTACAAAGGGTACACAATCAGTAAATTTATCCGTTTCAGGAGAAGAAACCATTGAAGATTTTATAAACAAAATCAATAATTCTGGTTTGAACGTAGAAGCACGATTTGATGAATATAATGGGAAATTTTTTATTTTAAACAAAGGAAATGGGGGTGTTGATATTAATGTAACTGCCGAGTCTGATTCAAATGGTCAAACTTTGATAGAAGCTCTTAAAATTGATGATTCAAGTGTTTCAAAAACTGTTGGGCAATATGGTCAAGTTGAGTTATCTTTTAATGGGGTTAATAAAAGTGCAACTTACGACAATTTACAAGATAATACTTTAAACATTTTCGGAGTAAATATAGATTTAAAATCCACATCAAATACTTATGTAAAGGTTTCTGTTGAGCAAGATATAGATAAAAGTGTGGAAACTATTAAAGAATTTGTTGACAAATACAACGAAACTATTACTTATATATATGATTTATTACATGAAGAAAAAGTTACTAATAAATCTAAAGAGGATATGACTGAAGAAGATTACATGAAAGGAGCACTTAAAGGAAATAGAAATTTAGAAAATATATTTTATAACCTTAGAAATATTCTTTATTCTTCCGTTAATTTAGATAATGCCGGTTCTCAATACAATAGTCTTTTTAGTATAGGTATATCATCAGGAGATGCGGGAGCTAATTATCAAAATACAATGAAGGGACTTTTAACCTTAGATGAAGAAAAGCTTAGAAAAACTTTAGAAGAAAATCCTGAAGATGTATGGAAATTATTTGCTACAAATGATAAAGTAAATAATGAATACGGAGTTTCTCAGCGCGTTCAAAATTATCTTTACGAAGTCACTAAATTCAACGGATATATTGATAGAATAGCCGGAACAAACGGAACGATAGGAAACCAAATGAGACTTCTTGCAAAAGATATGACAAATCTTTTAGATCGACTTCAAAGAAAAGAAGCAATGTATTATGCTCAGTTTACTGCTATGGAACGAGCAATTCAACAGATGTCAGCTCAAGGGCTGTATATACAAAATGCATTTTCAAGTAATAAATGAAAATATTAAAATAATAAAAAACAGTGCTGTTAATAAACAGCACTGTTTTGTTTTTTTAACAATTTTATCCAACAGATTTTTCTTTTTCACTGACAGGAATCTTCTCTTCCTGAATTACCTCATAGTTAAGTTCAGAATATAATTTCAAACCAGTTCCTGCCGGTATTGGTTGACCTACGATGACATTCTCTTTTAGGCCTTTAAGTTGGTCTATTCTTCCTTCAATAGAAGCTTCTGTTAAAATTTGAACTGTTTGCTGGAAGGAAGCCGCTGATAACCAGCCTTCCCTTTCTAACGAAGCTTTAGTTATTCTCAATAATCTTCGATCATAAGTAATCGTATTTTTTGGATTTATTAAGTATTTCTTCGTAGTTCCAACAATTTGAGTAGAATTGTCTTCCAATTTAATTTCTTTGTAATCTTCGTATACTTCTATTTCTTTAATATTTGCTTCTATTATTTCATTTAAAATTTCTTTAGTTAATGTTTCTCCTTCTGAATAAATTGTAATTTCTTCTTCTTCGTTTTGAGAAGGAATAATGACTTTTTTAGCAAGTTTTTTTCCTATTATTTTTTCTCTATTTTCAGATATATGGGAGTTTTCTTCCAAGATCTCAGCGTTAATCTTTTGAACTTTATTGTAATTTATTAAATCACCTGGCATGTAAGAAGTATCTCCACCATCTAAAACTTCTACTTTGTTTATCATTTGTCTAATTATTATTTCAAAGTGTTTGTCATGTATATCAACACCTTGTTCAGCGTATATTTTCTTTATTTCGCTTAATAGATAATTAGCTAAGGCGTCTATGCCTAAGTCTTTTAAAATTTTTCTTGGCTTAATATTGCCAGTTGTTAGTCTTTGACCTGGTAATACTTTATCACCAATTTCTATCACAGTTTTTGTCCTATAATCTGCATCGTAAGTTTCTAAATCACCATCCATGTTTTCGATTATTATTCTTAATCTTCTTCCTCTTTTATTTTCTTCTTCTCTTTCTATCTCTCTAACAATACCTTTTGTTTTTGCAAATATCCCTTCTGGTCCTTTTGTTTTCTTCCTGGCTTCAAAGAGTTCCTCAGCTCTTGGCAAACCTTGTGTTATGTCAGAAGCAGTCGCTATTCCTCCAGTATGGAATGTTCTCATTGTAAGTTGTGTTCCAGGTTCTCCGATTGATTGAGCGGCAATTACTCCAACTGCTTCGCCTGTATTTACTATTTGATAGTTTGAAAGGTCCATGCCGTAACATTTTGCACAAATACCTTCTTTTGCTTCGCAGGTCAGAGGAGACCTTATATATATCAAAGGTCTAACTACTACTTTTTTAATATCATATTTTTCAAGTAATTTAGAAGTCTTTATGTCAATTCTTTCTTGATATTTCAAAAGAGTTATAGGTTTGTTATTTTCTTGAACTACCAAATCTTCTCCCACATATACAAAATCTATGGCTTTATATTCTTTTATCTTCAATTTTGCAATATTGTGCAACATTAATTCTTCTAATATTTCTTGCGTAATTTCTTCACCTTTTTTAACAATTGTTTTATTATCTATTTCTATATCTTCTAATGACTCAGAATAAAGTTTTGTAGATATTTTCTCAACTTTTTCTTCCTTTTCTATATAAAGTGGAATTTCTTTTCTATAATTTGCAAGAAACTCTGCATCTTCTTCTTTTAACAACAAGTCTTTTTCATATTTTTTATCAAAGTCTTTGTTGTATATAATATCTTCTGTTTCAGGGTCAAGTACATCTCGCGCCAATACTCTTCCAAATAGGAAATCGGAGAGATTTTCTACTTTTGAATCATCTGACCAAAGTTCTTTAGCTTCTACGCCTTTATCAGTACCACAATCTTCTTCAGTGATAGTAATTCCTTGTGCGACATCCACAAGCCTTCTTGTTAGATACCCTGCTGTAGATGTTCTTAAAGCCGTGTCAGCGGAACCTTTTCTTGAACCATGCGTAGAAGTGAAAAATTCTAATTCTGATAAACCATTCTTAAAGTTAGAGGTAATAGGAACTTCTATGATTTTTCCTGAAGGATCGGCCATTAATCCTCTCATACCAGCTAATTGCTTTAATTGATCAATGTTTCCTCTTGCTCCTGATTCTATCATCATCCATATAGGATTGAAAGTATAGTTTCTGTAAGTTTTAGCTGTTTCTTCCGTTACTTTTGCAGTAGCAGATTCCCAAATTCTAATAATTTCTTTGTATCTTTCATTTTCTGTTAAGTATCCTTCTTCAAACAGCGACTCTATTTCCAGAACTTCTTTTTTTGCCTCTTCGATTATTTCTTCTCTTTTTGGGGATATTAAGACGTCTCTAATAGATATTGTAAGTCCAGAAATAGTTGAGTAATGAAATCCAAAATCTTTTATGCTATCTAATAGATCAGCAGTCTTATCTATTCCATATTCTTGGAAGGTTTTGAATATTAAATCTTTTAGACCTTTTTTATCCATCATTTTTGAATAATCTCTGAAATTTTCAGGAACTGCTTGGTTAAAAATTATTTTTCCTATAGTTGTTTTAATTATATTACCATTTTTATCTTTGTATCCAATAGGTTCGTGTAGGGATATATTCGAATTTTTCATTGTTAAAATATTATCTTGAATATATATATCTGCATCTATAATTTTTAAATATTCATATGCATATATTGCTTCAAAATCATCCGCAAAAATATGTTTTACATAACCTTTTTTCCCCATGTTTTCATATGTTTGTGGTATTTTTGTATTTTGAAATTTGTCTTCTTCATGCATAGTTAAATAATAAGCCCCTGCAATTATATCTTTTCCTGGCATTGAAACAGGTTTTCCATTTGCAGGTGAAATTATATTGTATCTTGAAAGCATTAAGAATTTAGATTCTGCCTGAGCGACACTCGACAAAGGTATATGGATAGCCATTTGATCTCCGTCAAAATCAGCGTTAAATGGGGGACATACTAAAGGATGTAATCTTATAGCGTTTCCTTCTATTAATTTAGGTATAAAAGCTTGGATAGAAATTCTATGAAGAGTGGGAGCTCTGTTTAATAAAACTGGATGTCCTTTTATAACCTCTTCCAGTACCTCCCATGCTTCAGGCATTTCTTTTTCTATAATAGTTTTTTTGAATTTTCTTGCACTTTTACTTGCAACATTTGAATCTTTCAATAATTCTGCTAAAACGAAAGGTTTAAAAAGTTCTAAGGCCATCTTTTTAGGAAGACCACATTCATGAATCTTAAGATCCGGTCCGACTGCTATAACTGCTCTTCCGGAATAATCAACTCTTTTACCTAATAGGTTCCTTCTAAATCTTCCTTTTTTACCCTTTAATAAATCTGTAAGAGATCTTAAAGGTCTTCTATTTCTATCCGTCATGGGTTTACCGACTCTACCATTATAAATCAAAGAATCTACTGCTTGTTGAAGGATTCTTTTTTCGTTTCTTATTATAATTTCGGGTGCTTCCATAGCCAAAAGTTTCTTCAATCTATTATTTCTATTTATAACTTTTCTATATAAATCGTTTAAATCAGTAGCAGCAAACCTTCCACCTTCTATTTGAATTAAAGGTCTTAAATCTGGTGGTATTACAGGAATAATATTTGTAACAACCCATTCTGGCTTATTTCCTGAATTTATAAAATCTCTTACCAATTTTAATCTTCTTAAAATTTTCAAAGCTTTTTGACTCTTTTTATCTAATTTTTCCAGCTCAGATTCTAATCTTGCTTTTAATAATTCAAGATCTACTTTTTTTAGAAGCTTTTGAACAGCTTCCGCACCATAACCTGCTTCAAATTTTTCATATTTATTAATTTGATATACTTTTTCATCGCCGTTTTCATCCTTGGCTAAAACATCTTTTATGCCAATTTCCTCTAATTCGTTTAATATCTCTTGAGTTATTTTAAGGCCTTTGTTAAATTTCTTTTCTCCTATAACTATTTCTTCGGCTAAAATTTTATCGACTATATTTTCTCGCTCTTCTTTTATCCTTGAATTTAAAATTTCCATCACTTCTTCATAAGCTTTGGCTTCATCTTCGAGCAATATATCGCCGATCTTTTTTCCTATTCTTTTTGCAAATCTTTTATCAATATCAGTTATCACAACAATGGGGGTATCTCTTTCTATATCTCTTTCTACATCTATTAATCCAGGATAATACTCTAAAAATAAAGAATATTCTTTTTGAGTTAAATAATCTTCTTCGAATAAAAACCTATCAGCCAGTGGCGTCCCTTTTTCTATTTCTTGATCTTCTTCAACCATTATAGAGGCACCTTCAAAAACAGGGTACTTTCTTTCAACTCCAGTTTCATCTCTTACTATTATCCATGTTATTTCTCTTTCCGTTTCTGACATTTCTACTTTTATTTCAACTTTACCGCTGATATCAGCTATAGGCATGCCTCTGACTCCAGATACTTTTACAGCTGGTTCTACTTTTAAGTCTAAATATTCACTATATATTTCGAATTCTCTCTGATATAAAACTTCGCTTGGATAATAACCTAAAGCTTCGTTCTCAGATCCTTCTGTAACCAGATAAGCTCTTTCAATTACTCTCTTGGATCCATAATAAATAATATTTTCTAAATCCTTTACACTAATATTCAATAATATAGAAATTACAGAAGGAGAAGATTTTAAATACCAAATATGGGATACAGGTGAAGCAAGTTCAATATGACCTATTTTTCTTCTTCTTACTTCCTTAGATTCTACTTTTACTCCACATCTTTCACAGACTGTACCCTCATATTTCTTGCCTTTATATTTTCCACAAGCACATTCATAATCTTTTATTGGTCCAAAAATCTTTTCACAAAAAAGGCCGTCTTTTTCAGGTTTTCCCGTCCTATGATTCAAAGTTTCAGGTTTTAATACTTCACCGTTCGATACTTTTAATATATTTTCTGGTGAAGCGATACCTATTTTAATTTTTGCAATCTTTCTTTGAAAAGACGATACTTTTGCCATTCTTTTCCCTCCTTGAGGGTTTTTTATTTCCTTTTGTTGAACATTACATTATATTAAATACAATTTCTCAATTACTCTGATGCGCTTATATATAAAAAATTTAGAGTTTATCAATGTCTAATTCATTACCTTCTTCATCGTATAATTTAATATCCAACAATAAACCTTGTAGTTCTTTCATCAAAACTTTAAAGCTTTCTGGTATTCCAGGTTCTGGTAAATTTTCTCCTTTCAATACAGATTTATAAACTTCATTTCTACCTTTTATATCATCAGATTTATAAGTTAGCATTTCATTCAATGTATGTGCTGCTCCGTGTGCTTCAAGTGCCCAGACTTCCATTTCACCAAATCTTTGTCCACCGAAATGAGCTTTTCCTCCTAAGGGTTGTTGGTGAATTAGAGAATATGGACCTGTCGATCGAGCATGAATCTTATCTTTTGCAATATGAGAAAGTTTGAGCATATACATTGAACCTACAGCTACTGGAAAGTCAAAAGGCTCACCTGTTCTTCCATCTCTTAATATAATCTTACCTGTGGGATTTTTTTCATCATCTCCTAAGTATAATCCCTTTTCTTTTCTAATTTTTGAAAGTTCAGTCATGATTTCTTCTTCTGACGCCCCATCAAATATAGGGGATGCATAATAATCTCCAGTTAACATCGAAAGCCATCCTAAATGAAGTTCTAAAATTTGTCCTATATTCATACGAGAAGGTACCCCTAATGGAGACAATAACATTTGTAAAGGTGTTCCATCAGGCAAGAAAGGCATATCTTCCTTGTTCAAAATTGTAGAGATTACTCCTTTATTACCATGCCTACCTGCCAGTTTATCTCCCGATTCAAGAGTTTTTTTCGTAGCAATAAAAACTTTAACATATTTATTAACGCCTATTTCCAATGAAGGAATGTCTTTCCTATCAAAAATTTGAACATCTATTACTCTTCCTTCTACTCCATGAGGTAAAGTCAAGGAGGTATCTTTTACGTCTCGGCCCTTATCTCCAAAAACAGATTTAATAAGTTTTTCTTCAGGAGTAGTATCTGATTCTCCCCTTGGAGTAACCTTTCCAACTAATATATCGCCAGAAGATACATAAGATCCAACTTTAACTATTCCGTTTTCATCTAAATTTCTCAAAAGTTCTTTTTTAACGTTGGGTATATCTGCGGTTATTTCTTCTGGGCCTAATTGAGTATCCATAGCTTTAGTTTCATAGACTTCTATATGAATAGATGTAAAAGTATCATTTTCTAATAATTCCTGACTAACTACTATAGCATCTTCAAAATTATAACCTTCCCACGATAAAAATCCAACCGCAATATTTTTTCCTAAAGCAAGTTCACCCATATCCATAGATGGACCATCGGCTAAAGGTTCTCCTTCTTCAACTATATCTTCCATATCCACAATAGGCACTTGATTTATACACATGTCTTGATTAGACCTTACATATTTCATCAAGTGATATTGATCTTTAATTTCATTACCATCTGAATCCAATTCGGGCTCATTATTTTTATTCAACCGTTTAACAATAATCTTCCTTCCATCTACATATTCTACAATACCTCTGTGCTTAGCCATTATCAAATATCCCGAATCCCTAGCAGCAAGCCATTCTACACCCGTTCCAACAAAAGGGGCGTCTGGCTTTAAAAGTGGGACAGCTTGTCTTTGCATGTTAGATCCCATCAAAGCTCTATTGGCATCATCATGTTCCAAAAAGGGTATAAGAGCTGCAGAAACAGAAGCTATTTGTTTTGGAGTGACTGAAATATATTCAATCTCATCTTTATGGAACAGTGTGACTTTTCCAAGATATCTTGCTTCAACATATTCGTCTTCTAAAACTCCATCTTCAGTGATTTTTATCGATGCCGGCGCAATTTTATGGAGTTCTTCTTCATCGGCAGTTAAGTAGATTATGTTTTTATAATCTATTTTTGCATTTTTTACTTTATAGTACGGTGTTTTTAAAAAGCCATATTCATCAACTTTTGCTAAAATGGCTAAAGAAGTAATAAGACCAATATTAGCTCCTTCCGGAGTTTCTATCGGACACATTCGACCGTAATGCGAATGATGAACGTCTCTTACTTCAAATTTTGCATGTTCCCTCTTTAATCCTCCAGGTCCTATGGCGGAAAGCCTTCTTTTATGTGTTAATTCAGCTAAAGGATTTACTTGGTCTAAGAACTGAGATAATTGACTGGAAGCAAAAAACTGATGAAAAGCAATCATAATTGCTCTTGAATTTATTAAAGATTGGGGATTAATTTTATTTAGAGCCGGTGACATAGCAACTTTCTCTGGAATGTGTTGAATCATTTTAGAGAAAGCTCTCTCAAATTCTATTTGCATGAGTTCACCCACGGATCTAACTCTTTTGTTACCTAAGTGATCTCTCGTATCTAATCCTTCAGGGTACTCTTCTAATTTTAACAGATATCTGGTTGCGAGAACTATATCGAGTTTATCTATTGCTAAAGAACTTATAGGATATTTAATTTTTTCTGCTGTCTCTTGAGGAATTTCTTTGCCTTCAACTTCTTTTAAATAATCTATATAAGCTTGTGTCAATTTAGTTTGTGCTTTTTGCCTTCCAATCTCGGAAAAATCAAATTTTGATGGATTAAAGTACATATCTTCTATTTCTTCTTTTGCTTTTTGAGCTCTCGGAATTTCAGTAGGTTTTAGCTTAGAATATATTTCTTTATAAGCCTCCAAAGAAGTTAAATTACCTTCTTTTTCATATCTTTTCTTCATTCTGTCTAATGTAATTTGAGCAACTCTGTTAGCAACTTTTATATTTTTAATTCCATTATTTTTAAACAACTCTATAACATCAGAAAGTATCATGCCTTTGGTGGTTTTCCTAGGAGGTTCAAGTTTTTCTAATTCTTCAAAGAATAAATCAGATAACACTGTACAGTCTTTATATTTTGAAACTTCAAATTCATCTTCTAAATCTACATTTTCAGGGAAAAGACTTAAAATGTCTAAATCATTTTCGTATCCAAGAGCTCTATAAAATAGGAATAAATTAAACTTTCTTTTCCTATCTATTCTTACTTGGAGAATTTCTTTACCAGGATTAGGGTTAATAAGTATTTCTAACCAAGCTCCTTTAACTGGTAAAAAATGAGCAATCAACATTTCTTTAGTTGAGTCGGTTTCTTCTTCTTTTATAAAATATATGCCAGGAGATCTGACCAACTGATTAACCACTACTCTTTCAGCACCATTAATTATAAAAATTCCTCTATCTGTTAAATAAGGGATGTTACATAAAAAAACATCGTCTTTTTCGATCATTTCACCAGTGGAGGTATCTGTAATTCTAACTTTTAAAAAGGCTTTTGCAGAATATGTCAAACCCTTATCAAGGCATTCACTTTCACTAATCGAAGGATTTTCATATGTGACATCAACAAAGTCAATTAAAATTTCTTTGTTCTTTTTAGCAGCGGTTTTAATAGGAACTCTTATTGGCATATATCTTTTAATACTTTCCATCAAACTTTTATTTAGAAAGTTATTAAAAGAATCCTTTTGTATTTTTACCAAATCTTCATAAATAGACATATTCTCCGGTACTTTCCCGAAAAACTTTCTTTCTCTTTTACCTACTTTTCTTAAAATAGTATTCAAATGGAACCACCTCGTTTTCTATCATTTAATAAAGAAAAAACGAAAAAAGTGCATCGGGATAAGCCCAATGCAACTTCAATTATAACTTTTTTTTTTAAAATTAATGTTAAACTTTTAATTCAATTACTTGATTTCAACTTCTGCTCCAGCTTCTTCTAATTTTTTCTTGACATCTTCTGCTTCTGCTTTTGTAACTCCTTCTTTTATTTTAGCATCAGGAGTTCCAGCTTTTTCAACTAAATCTTTAGCTTCTTTCAAACCTAAACCTGTAAGTTCTCTAACAACTTTAATAACGCCGATTTTCTTATCTCCAAAACCTTTAAGTATTACATCAAATTGAGTTTTTTCTTCTTCTTGAGCTTGTCCTGCAGAAGTTGCTCCGGGAACAGCAGCTGCTACTACAGGAGCCGCTGCAGAAACTCCAAACTCTTCTTCTAAAGCCTTTACCAATTCAGCTAGTTCTCCCACAGTCATATTTTTTATTTCATTGATAAGTTCTTCCCTTGTCATTTAAAAACACCTCCATAAAATATTTTATTTGTTTTCTTTAATTGCATTTAAAACATATAAAAAGCTTCTCAAAGTACCGGATAAAACATTTACTAAGCCAGATATAGGACTGTTTAATGACCTTGCTAACATAGCATAAAGTTCCTGTTTTGAAGGTAGTTTGGAATATTCTTTTACTTTCTCAGCATCAATTATTGCTCCTTCTAAAATACCACCTTTTATCTGAGGAAGTTGGTTATTTGAATCAGAAAATTTTTGAACTACTTTTAATACCTCTATGGGGTCACGGTCTTTCGCATAAATTACTCCTGTGCTACCTTCAAAGAATTTTTGGTAATCTTTTTCCATTGACGCTAATTTTGAAGCGGTTTTTAAAAGTGATGTTCTATAAACTTTAAAAGTGACATCCTTTCCAAAATTTTTAAATAATTCTATTCTAAAAGCGTTTGTCTGATCCACAGACATTCCTGTAAAATCAACAAATAAAATGATAGGTGAATTTTGAAGAGCCTGGATGAATTCATCTATCAAACTTTTCTTTTTTTCTTTAGTTAGCAAAAGAGCACCTCCTTATAAAAAAAGCGGCTCACGGCCGCGGATTAAAGAAATAGATAACTTTTTATCTATTTCTATTCCACATGCCTCAGTAGGCGAGCATTAAAGCTCTTTAACTTTCAATTTGACCAACTTTCTTTGGCACGTTAAAATGAAAATTTTATAAAAATCAGGCAACTTTTAATTGTTCTGTACTGAGATCTATATTAATTCCTACGCCCATAGTTGGTGCAATAACAACTTTATTAATGAATTTGCCTTTCGCAGATTCGGGCTTCATTTTTGATAACTGTTCCAACGCAGATAATAAGTTCTCCTTTAAATCCTCTTTTGCAAAAGAGACTTTACCAATTGGTATATGAACATTTCCCGTCCTATCGTTTCTAATTTCAACTTTTCCTGATTTGAAGTCTTTAACAGCTTGGGCAACATTCTCTGTAACTGTCCCGGCTTTTGGAGAAGGCATTAAACCCCTTGGTCCTAAAACTTTTCCCAGTTTTGCTATTTTTCGCATCATATCGGGTGTAGAAATGGCTACATCGAAATCAGTCCATCCTTCAGAACTTATTTTATTTATAAAATCATCAGAACCAACATAATCAGCACCAGCTTGTCTTGCCTGTTCAGCATTTTCTCCCTCTGCAAAGACTAACACTCTTACTTTTTTACCGGTTCCTTTTGGCAGAGAAATTGTGCCTCTAACGTTTTGATCACTTTTTTTTGGATCTATTCCCAAAACTACATGCATTTCAACTGTACCATCAAATTTACTATAAGAAACCTTTTTTACAAGTTCCAAAGCTTCATCTATACTATAACTTTTAGTTTTATCAACTAATTTTACGATTTCTTGGTATTTTTTCCCTCTTTTTGGCATTATTTTCTCCTCCCTTTTTAACCTTCTACGATTTCGATTCCCATATTTCTTGCAGTTCCGGCAATTATTTTCATAGCGGCTTCTATATCTTTAGCGTTTAAATCTTTCATCTTGAGCTCAGCTATTTCTTTTAATTGACTTTTCGTTATTTTTCCAACCATCTCTTTACCCGGTTGTTTTGCGCCAGACTTAACATTAGCGGCTTTTTTAAGCAAGAAAGAAGCGGGAGGAGTTTTAACAATAAATGTAAAAGATCTATCTTCAAAAATAGAAATCTCTACTGGCAAAAGAGTACCAGCTTGATCCGCAGTTGCAGCGTTAAATTTTTTACAAAACTCCATTAAGTTCACACCATATTGTCCTAATGCAGGACCTACTGGTGGTGCAGGAGTTGCTTTTCCAGCTTCAAGTTGAAGCTTCACCACTCTTATAAGTTTTTTTGCCATACTTTATAACCTCCTTGTGGTATATCGGGATTGATTAAAATCCCTCCCACTTACTTTATATTTTAATCTATTATTTTTTCTATTTCACTTAGAGATAATGTTACAGCAGTTTCTCTTCCGAACATAGTAACAACTACACTAACTTCCTGTTTTTCTAAGTCGATAGTTTTTATTTTCCCTGTAAAATACTCAAAAGGTCCGCTTATTATTTTTATATGTTCACCTATTTCGAAATCTGTTCTAATCTCTTTAATTTGTTTCTTTTCATATTCTTCTTCTCCAATTAATCTCAAAATAGCTCTGATTTCTTGTCTTTTTAATTTTACAGGTTTACCTCCAATACTCAAAAAAGAAGAAATATAAGCTATATTTTTTACTAAATTTTCTGTTTCTTTTAGATACATCATTTCTATAAACACATATCCAGGAAAAAGATTCCGCCTTTTAGTTTTTACTATTTTAACTTCTCTATAGAAAGCAGTTTCTCTAATATCTATTCTTCCAGAAAACTTGGCTTGATATTGACGAGAGCTCCCTATTACAGTTCCTTGTTCTACATAAGTTCCCGTTTTATATAACTCATTCTTAAAACATTCTTTAGGAACTATATAAACTTCTTCTTCTCCATTATCTGTTTTTAGAACTATTCTTTTAACTTTTTCGCTTGATACAATCTCTCCATCTACATCACTTTCGTATTCCATGTTTTTACTTAAGGGGGTACCTGCTCTCAACTTTTTTCCTATTCTTAACCCTGAAATTATACCTGCACTCTCGGGAATTAAAAAAGCTTTATAATATTTTTTTCCTTCGGTTTCAACGGTAATCCTTCTATAATTTTTTAGTTCTAAAATAACTCCACTTGATTTTACACGTATTTCGGTATCTTTTGCCAAAAGATCGCCTTTTTTTACGTCTCTGCCTTTTTTTACATATAATTCTGCATTTTTAGAAACAAAAACCCTATCAGTCTTTTTATTTGAATAATTCAATTCTTCTACTTCAGGTATAATAATTTTTCCAAAATACCTTTCATATCCTAACGATTTAATTCTTTCTTCTAATGTTTCTTTTACTTTATTCTCCATTCCTGAATAAACTTGAAGTACATACCATTCTTTACGCATATTTTAAGTTTCACCACATTTATAATTTAATTTGAAGATCAAAAAATAAACAACCATAGACTTTATGGAATTCCTGAACCTTGATTTCTCAAAAAAACAGGATAAACCAATAGAGTAAAAAATTGTAACAAACCGAAATCTACAGCAAATAAGTAAACAGCAACAAAAGCTATTATTATCAAAACAATAATTGTAGAATTAAGCAACTCCTTACGAGTTGGCCAATTAATTTTTTTTGCTTCTTGCCAAACAGAAGTTAAAAAAATCCAAAATTTAGACATATTTAACACTCCCGTTTATTATAAAATAATATCTGAATTACTGCACGAAACATAAAATAGCAAATAACTAAATCTTTGCTTCTACATGAAGAGTGTGTTTTTTGCAATGAGGGCAATATTTCTTTAGTTCTATTTTTTCTTTAAAATTTCTATTCTTTCTTTTATAATAGTTTCTATTGTTGCATTCTGTACATTTTAAAGAAAAAATTATTATTTGAGTTTTTGATGCCATTTCACTCACCTCTTTAAAGAATATAGAAATAAAAATAAATAAATGGTGGTGAGGGAAGGATTCGAACCTTCGAAGGCAGTCTGCCAGCGGATTTACAGTCCGCCCCCTTTGGCCTCTCGGGCACCTCACCAATAATTTGGAGCCGATGAAGGGACTTGAACCCCCAACCTGCTGATTACAAGTCAGCCGCTCTGCCAATTGAGCTACATCGGCAAAAATTCTTTTCTTAACCGAAGTTGATTATATCAAAGGAGTGTATTCTTGTCAATTTCATTTAAGTTAACAATATATTAAAAACTTTATTTAAATGGTTCTCTTCCAAAAACGGTAGATAAAAAAACAAGGCATGAACAATGAGTAAAAAAATTGGTATCATTGTGATTAAAATATTGAATAAAAAACTGCTTAATTACTACATTATTCGTGAGGGCCTTTTCATTTTTTAAGAAAAATCAAAAAAGGCTTTTTTATTAAAATTAGCAAAGAATTTATTTTTAAATATTTTGTTTTTAACAATATTCGTGATACAATTATAATGAAAAAGTGAAAATACTGCGAATATGAATCGTTTGTTTAATATAAATTTGAAATTAGTGATTTGTGCAATTTTAAAGTATAGTGTATCAAGAAGGAGGAGCATATCCATGTTTGATAATTTTACAGAAAGAGCGGCCAAAGTTTTTATAGAAGCTCAGAACGAAGCGAAGGAAATGGGACATCCATATGTAGGAACCGAGCACATTCTTTTGGGATTATTGAGAGTAGGAGGAAAGTATTTAGATAAAATATTTGAAGAATTTAATCTTCACTATAATTCCATAAAAATGGAAATTACTAATGTTGTGGGAACAAATTCTACACAAGGAATTATAGGTTCTCCTCAGCCAACTCCCAGGGCTAAAAGGATATTAGAGTTAGCGTATGATGAAGCTGAATTAATGGGCTTTAGCAAGATTGATGCGGAGCATTTGTTGTTAGGAATATGTAGAGAAGCAGAAGGAATAGCTTCTCACATATTAAAAAGGTATGGAATCAATCTTTCCTTAATGAGAAAAGAATTAGCTGAAATTATGATGAAAGGCGAGCCTTTGGGAAAAGGAGAAATATTAAAAACAGAGGAATTGGAAGAACGTAAACGACAAAAGCAAAACGCACTTAAACAATTAGAGGAATTTGGGATAGATCTTACGGCATTGGCAGAAAATAATAAATTAGATCCTGTTATAGGAAGAGAAGTAGAAATAAATAGGGTTATGGAAATTTTGGTAAGAAGGAAGAAAAATAATCCTGTTTTAATTGGTGAAGCAGGGGTAGGAAAAAGTGCGGTTGTTGAAGGTTTAGCACAGAGAATAGCCAATGGTTCTGTCCCAGAAATTTTAAAAAGTAAAACTATATTTTCCTTAGATATTACGGCTTTAGTTGCAGGAACTAAATATAGAGGCGAATTTGAAAAAAGAATGAAGAAGTTGATGCAAATATTGGAGAAAACAGAAGATATTATACTTTTTATAGATGAGTTACACATGATAGTAGAAGCTGGAGCAGCTGAAGGATCGTCAATGGATGCTGCGAATGTCTTGAAACCTGCATTAGCCAATGGGAAAATTACTATTATAGGTTCGACTACTTCAAGCGAGTATAGAAAATTTATTGAAAAAGATCCTGCGTTGGAAAGAAGGTTTCAAAAAATTTATGTATCCGAACCAAGCATAGAAGAGACAATTAATATTCTTCAAGGCATAAAATTTAAATATGAGGAACATCATAAAGTAAAATATACTAACAGTGCTATCGAAGCGGCAGTACATCTTTCAGCAAGATATATAACAGATCGTCAGTTGCCGGATAAAGCTATAGATGTTATAGATGAAGCTGGAGCTAAAGCAAGATTAAAAGCTCTTACACTTCCTGAAGACTTAAGAATAGAAGCTGAAAAGATTGAAAATTTAGAAATTAGTAATAAAGATCCTGAAAAACTTGAAAAAAAGAGAGAAGAAATGAAAGAAAAGTACAAGGAAACATATGTTAAGTGGAGAAATGAAGCAGAAAATAAAATTATTCCTATTTCAGAGGAAAATATTTCTGAAATTATCTCGAATTGGACAGGAGTACCTTTGCAACAATTACAGGTTGAAGAAATGCAGAGACTTTTGAATTTGGAAATAGTGTTACACAAAAGGGTAGTGGGACAAGATGAAGCTATAAAATCGATTGCTAAAGCAATAAGAAGAGCAAGAAGTGGCTTAAAAGATCCACGACGTCCAAATGGTGTATTCTTGTTTTTAGGGCCTACGGGAGTAGGAAAAACTGAGTTAGCAAAGACGTTGGCCAGTTATTTGTTTGGTGATGATACGCATTTGGTGAGAATAGATATGAGTGAGTATATGGAAAAGTTTAGTGTCTCAAGACTTGTTGGTGCACCTCCTGGATATGTTGGATACGATGAAGGAGGTCAATTGACAGAGATTGTAAGAAGAAGACCATACTCTGTGATCTTATTAGATGAAATTGAAAAAGCTCACCCTGATGTTTATAATATACTTTTACAAATAATGGACGAAGGAAGACTCACGGATTCCCAAGGACGAACCGTTGATTTTAGAAATGCTATTATAATAATGACCTCTAATCTAGGTTCTGAACAAATTAATAAATCTAAGAGAAGCTTAGGTTTTGTTGAAGAAAACAATTTAGAAAACGAATACAAAGATATTAAAGAACAAGTAATGTCTGCAGTTAAGAAAACTTTCAAACCTGAGTTTATAAACAGATTAGATGATGTAATTGTATTTCATCCATTAACAAAAGAACAATTGAAAGACATTATTAATATACAACTTTCTGATCTCAAGAGCAGACTGGAAGAAAAAAATCTTGGACTGTCTGTAAAAGAAAGTGCGATGACATTCTTATTAGAAAAAGGATATGATCCAGTTTTTGGGGCAAGGCCTTTAAAGAGAACTATACAACGATATATTGAAGATCCTTTATCGGAAGAAATTCTAAGAGGTAAATATGAAGAAGGAGACAAAATAATTATTACATACAAAAAGAACGATAACAAATTATCTTTTAGAAAAGCTCCAAATCGTCAAAAAAAGGTTGAAAAGAAAGTGGTTAACACTTGAGAAAACCGGAGAAATATTATATTTGTAATAATTGTGGTTATGAGTCTGACAAATGGTTTGCGAAGTGTCCAGTTTGTAATGAATTAGAATCCGCGGTAGAATATACCGCGGATATTGCTTTTGATAGTTCAAATGATGAAAATAAGCAAATAATTTATATAGATCAAAGTATTGATTTACCTGAAAAGATTTCTTTGAAAATGAAAGATATAAATGAAGCATTAAATGGCGGAATAGTTAAAGGTGGTGTTTATCTTTTAAGTGGAGAACCTGGAATAGGAAAAAGTACTCTTTTAAGTCAATTAGCAAACTCTTTTGAGACATCTGAAGGGTTCGTATTGTACGTTTCTGGTGAAGAATCTACTGAACAAGTATTACAACGATTTAGGAGACTGGGAATAAAAGATAAAAATATTGGTTTAATATTTGAGAGTAATGTTGAAAAGATTTTAAAATCCATTAATAATATAAATAAAGATCCAACTATTGTATTGATAGATTCTATACAAACTTTAAAAAGTGAAAGTATAGATTCAGTGCCTGGTAGTATTATGCAAGTGCGCGAATCGGCGAGGATGATTGTAGATTTTGCCAAGAAAAAAAACGTTACTGTTATAATGATAAGTCATGTAAATAAAGAAGGGGCTATAGCTGGTCCAAAAGTATTAGAACACATGGTTGATTGTGTTTTACAGTTGGATTTGGAGAAAAGTTCTGGATTAAGGCTTCTAAAGGTAACAAAAAATAGATTTGGTCCAACTGATGAATTGGTGTTATTAGAAATTACTGAAAAGGGTTTAAAACCCATAGAAAATTTAACTTCATATTTTCTTTCCGAATATTCGAATGAACCTGGTAATTCTCTAACAATTGCGAAGGTAGGACATAGATTTTTACCTATTGAAATTCAAGCTTTAGTTAGTAATCCTGTATATGGTTCTCCTCGAAGAGTTACCTCAGGAATTCCTATGGATAGACTTTTAATGGTTATAGCGGTTCTTTCTAAAAAGTTAAAATTACCTGTGGATAGTAAAGATATTTTTGTTAATACGTCAGGTGGTTTAAAAATATCTGATAGTTCAATTGATCTTGCAGTAGCGCTGTCTTTAATTTCGTCAGTCTTTGATGAACCTCCTAATTTTACTTCTGTGGCTTTAGGAGAGATAGGGCTTGATGGTAATGTAAGAGGTATATCCCTTTTGGAAAAGCGCGTGGATATAGCTTTAAAATTGGGGGTAGAGGTTATTATTATTCCCAATAACAAGATTTTTAAAAATGATAAAATATTATTTGCCGAAAACGTTAAAGATTTGATAAAATTATTTAGAAAGGGGGAAAGATAATTTTGGATGAGAAGCTTGAAAAAATTTTCAGTATATTAGCTCCGGGCAAACCTGTTAGAAGTGGAATAGATAGAATTTTAGAAGCAAATTTAGGAGCTTTATTATTTTTTTCTTCTGATGCCGAAGATCATTTGAAAAAAGGCTTGATTCATTTGGGCTTTAAAATTGATTGCGAATTTTTACCAGAAAAAGTATATGAACTTTCCAAAATGGATGGGGCTATTATTCTTAATGTTGATGGAACGAAGATTTTATATGCTAATGCTTTGCTGAATCCTGATGAAACTATCAGCAGTTCTGAAACAGGGATGAGGCATAAAACTGCTGAAAAAATTTCAGTTCAAACGGGGGATTTGGCAGTTGCCATCTCCAAAAGAAGAAATGTAATTTCTGCTTATTATGATAAAATTAAACACGAATTGTTACCCGAAAATGTTCTATTTGCAAGATTAAATCAGGAAATAACAATTGCTCAAAGGTATAGGCAAAATTTTATGAGCTTGGTTGAATATTTAAATTTAGAAGAAGCAAAAGGAGAAGTTTCTTTAGATTATGTGGTTGAAACTTTGTCTAAGGGTTTATTAACAATAAAGATTACCCAAAGAGCTGAAAAATATTTGTTAGAACTTGGAGAAATAGCAGGTAGCGCAAAAATCGAGCATGAAGAAATTCTAAGATCGATGCCTAAATTGGTTGGAGCAATAATAATGGATTATAGTTCAGAAAATATAAAATGTCAGCGACCAGAAGAAGCCGTAGATATTTTCAACAATTATAGCATAGATACTTTGGTAAAGCCTTTAGAGATAGCTAAGGTTTTAGGCTATGATATTGCTTCAGAGGATGAATTAGAAGAAGAAAAACTTACTTCGAGGGGTTATCGAATACTTTATTCCACTAAGTTACCATCAATAGCAATTAAAAATGTGATTGAGAACTTTAAAACATTGCCGGAATTAATGAAAGCAACTTATGATGAATTAACAGATATTTCGGGAATTGGGAAAAGAAGAGCAAAGATTATTTTAGATGCTATAAATAAAAAAAGGAAAGGTAAAGATTTTTCTCTTTCAGAATTAAACCTTATTTCTGATGAGAAAGATGAGGTAGATAAAATAAGAAATCCTTAAGTATTATTGAGGTGTATGAATGAAAATATTAGCGAGAAATAAAAAAGCTTTTCACGATTATGAGATATTAGAAACCATAGAAGCAGGAATTTCCTTAAAAGGTACAGAGGTAAAGTCTGCCAAAGAAGGTAAGATAAGCTTTAAAGATAGTTTTTGTAAAGTAGAACGTGGAGAGCTTATATTATATAATGTGCATATTAGTCCTTATTCAAGTGGGAGTGTTTTTAATCATGATCCTGAAAGTCCAAGAAAGTTATTATTACATAAAAGAGAAATTATACGTTTGAACACAAAAGTTAAAAAAGAAGGGTTAACCATAATACCTTTAGAATTTTATGTGAATGATAGAGGAATTATTAAAGTTAAGATAGCGTTGGCTAAAGGTCTTAAAAAATATGATAAACGTGAAAAAATAGCAGAAAGAGATTTTGAAAGGAGAGTAAGGAAAGAAAAAAAATATGAAATCACATGAATATAATAAAGTAGCTATAGAAATAAAAGATGTTACAAAAAGATTTGGTAAAACTGTAGCTGTAGACAATGTAAGTTTACAAATTAATAAGGGAGAAATATTTGGCCTTATTGGGCCAAATGGTGCAGGCAAATCAACAATAATGAAAATGATTTCTACATTATTGTATCCAACTTCTGGTAAAGTAGCGATATTTGGAACCGATATCTCTAAAAACAAAACGTTTATAAGAAAGATAATTTCTCTTGTTTCAGACTATTCTGTTTTAGAAGATGATTTAACACCATACGAGAATTTAAAAGTTTTTTCAATTGCAGCCCAGGTTGAAAATGCTGAAGCTAAAATTGAGGAATTTCTAAATACTTTTGGATTGAATAAGTATCGAAATAAATTAACAAAACACTTATCTTCTGGGAATAAGCAGAAATTAAATGTAGCAAGAGCATTATTAAAATCCCCTGAGATTCTTCTCTTAGATGAACCCACAAATGCTATAGATGTTGAGTCTTCAAGATTCATAAGAAGATATATAATAAATGAAAATATTAATAAAGGAACTACGATAGTAATAACGTCCCACCATTTGTGGGAAGTAGAACAACTTGCAACAAATATAGGAATAATAATAGAAGGTAAATTGGTTATAAAAGATAATATTGACAACGTTTACAATAGATTTGATTCTATTATAAATATATATGAAATTAACTGTAAAAAAGAAGATTATGAAAATTTAATGGCATATCTTAAAGATCATAACGATGTTTTAGCTATAAAACCCATATCTCATGAAAAAATTGTTGTAGATTCTAAAAATTCCAATTTTAAATTAGAAAGTTTTCAAGCATCTATAAAAAAAATAAGACCGACCTTAGAAGATATATATTCTTATGTTTTGGCGAATCCTTCTTAAAAGATAATATTAATTTTGCTATTAAGGATGAACGAAGATGATCTTAAGATTAGACAATGTTTCACATAACTACGGAGATTTTTTCTTATTTTATGATGTTAATTTGGAAATAAACTCCATGGATAAAATAGGTTTGATAGGTAAAAATGGTTCAGGTAAAACCACCTTGCTTAAAATCATAATGGGTGAGATAGAGCCAATAGAGGGAGAAGTAATAAGAAAAAATAATTTAGATATCTCCCTTTTAACTCAGTATAGAACTACTAATGCAGATATATCTTTGTATGAGTTTTTAAAAGAAGGTGTATCAAAAAATCTTGAAGATTATATAGTTGATAAAAGTGTGAGGAATATTTTAGTGGGTTTGGGTTTTTCTGAAGATCAATGGAAAAGGAAAGTTTCTACATTGAGTGGTGGAGAATTGACGAGGTTATCCTTAGGTAGAGTTCTTGCTGTTGAACATGAGTTATTATTGTTAGATGAACCGACGAATCATTTGGATCTATACTCGATAGAATGGTTGATTAAATATTTAAAAAATTATAAAGGCGCTTTGGTTGTTATATCTCATGATAGAGCTTTCTTAGAACAAATATGTGGTAAATATTGGGAAATTAATAATTCTAAAGTTTGGGAATTTAAAGGAAGCTTTGGAGAATATTTGAAATTACGAGAAATATATATAAACTCTGTTAATACAAGAAAAGAAAATTTACAAAAGGAAATAACGAGATTAGAAAAAATGATTCAAAGATATAGAATTTGGGGTACTGAAAAAATGGTGAGGCAAGCTGTTTTAAGGGAGAGAAAATTAGACGAGTTAAAAGCTGAATTAGAAGAAATTGAAAACATCGAAGATGGAAAACCAATAAAAATAAATATTCCTCAGCCAGAAAAAACAGGTTATAAGATTTTAGAAGTAGATAGTTTATCTTTTTCATATCATAAAAATCAAAATCTTCTTAAGGATATTTCTTTTAAAGTTTTTGAAGGAGAAAAGATAGCCATATTGGGTAAAAATGGTTCGGGTAAAAGTACTCTTTTGAAAATTTTAATTGGGGAAGTTAAAAATTATTCAGGAAAGGTAAAGTGGGGGCACAACATAAAAATAGGTTATTTAGACCAAGTAATATTAAATCTTTTTCAGGATTCAGATATATTAAGTGAAACGTGGAATTTAGTAAAAGATTGGAAAGACTTTGAAGTTAGAAAGTATTTAGGTAGATTTGGTTTCTATGGTGAAGAAGTTTTTAAAAAGATAAATGAATTGTCTGGAGGAGAGTTGACAAGACTTGCGCTTGCTAAAATTTTGCTTGAAAAACCTAATGTACTAATATTAGACGAACCTACAAATCATTTAGACATTTTGACGATCGAAACGTTAGAAAATACTTTAAAAGAATATAAAGGGGCTATGATTTTTGTTTCACATGACGAGTATTTCATAAAGAATATAGCTGATAAGTATGTTTTAATAGAAGATGGTTTTTGTGAAATAGATGAAGACTTTGATAATATAATAGATAGTATAAAGAATTCTTCGTTTAAAATAAAAAAATACAAAAAAAAGAATATCGATTATGAGAAAAATAAAAGGGCTAAAAATAGAATAAAAAGTTTAAAGCTTCAGCTTTCAGATATAAGAAAAAGAGCCGATATTTTATTTAAAGATCTGGATTTTATAGAAACTAAACTTTTTAAAGTTGGAGACGATTATAATAAAGTTATGGAATTAATGGAAGAAAAAGGCAAAAAAGAAAAAGAATTATTAAATTTAGAGATTTTAGAAGAAGAATTAGTAAAAGAACTTTATTCCTTAGAAAATGGAGAATAAACTGATAAATGATGTAGGAATTTATAAAAGAATTAGGTGGAGGAAATCATGAAAGGGATTTATTCTGATCAAACAAACATTTTTCTTACTCCTGAAGAGCCGGAGATAAACGACGAAGTTACTGTAAGGTTAAGAATACCGAAATATCTAGGTAAAAGTATAGGTAAAGTAATTTTTGCCCCAGAAAAAGATCTGAAAAACTATCATCACAGGCCAATGATCTTTTTCAAAGAAACTAACTATTATTACTACTTCCAAGGGGCTTTTAAAATGCCTGATAGAATAGTAAGATATCATTTTGAAATAGAACTAATTGAAAGAAATAAAAAAATTGTATTTGATGCTATGGGAGTAGTTGAGAATCGCGAAGTTCATGATTTTAGGCTTATAGCAGGATTTAAAACTCCAAGTTGGGCCCAAGGAACTGTATACTATCAAATTTTTGTTGATAGATTCAATAATGGTGATAAATCGAACGATCCAGTAGATCATGAATATGAGTATGATGGTCAGGAAGTCGTAAAAAAAACTTGGGATCAATTACCAGATCCTAAAAATGGACATAGAGAGTTTTATGGTGGGGATTTAAAAGGGATTATAGAAAAAATTGATTATTTAAATGATTTAGGGGTGGAAACAATTTTACTAAACCCTATTTTCGTTTCTCCAAGCCCCCATAAATATGATACACAAGATTACGAGCATGTAGATCCTCACTTTGGAGTAATTGAGGAAGATTCACAAGATTTAAAAGAAAAGTATAGAATAAGAACCACTTCTGAAATAAATCTTCAAAAAAGCGACGAATTATTACAAAATTTGATAAGTCAAGCTCATAATAAAAATATAAAAGTTATTTTAGATGGGGTTTTTAATCATTGTGGATCTTTTCATAAATGGATGGATGAGATGAATTTGTATGGCAATGGAGCTAAAAATAAAAAGGATTCACCGTTTAAATCTTATTTTTATTGGGATTCAAAAGGTAATTATGAAGGTTGGTGGGGATTTCACACATTACCAAAGTTAAATTATTCTAATGCTTATTTATGGAAGTATATTAGTGATATTGGGGTAAAATGGGTTAGCGAACCTTTTAATGCAGACGGTTGGAGGTTGGATGTAGCTGATGATTTGGGAAAATCTTTTGAAACAAACAGTTCTTTTTGGAGATATTTTTATAAAAACATTAAAAGGGCAAACCCTGAAACTATAATTTTTGCAGAAATATATAAATCACCTTTAGCATGGATAGAAAGAAAATGTTGGGACTCTATAATGAATTATATAACTTGTATGGATCCGATTAGTTATTTTCTTACAGGAATTGAAAAGCATAGCGAAATTTCAAAACCTGAGCTTTTGAAGAATTCCGAATATTTTGTAAGTTGTGTAAAATGGGCTTTATCACAACTTCCGATGAATAGTAAATTTATAGCTTTGAATCAGTTGAGTAACCATGACCATTCAAGGTGGATGACCCGTACTAACCAGAAAGTGGGAAGATTGGGACAGCAAACTCATGAAGATGCCGAAAATGGTGTGGATTTAGATGTTTTTAAAATAGGATTAGTTATGATGTTTACATTACCTGGTTCTCCAGGTTTATTTTATGGTGATGAAATTGGGATGGCAGGTTGGACTGATCCAGATAACAGGAGACCTTTTCCCTGGGATAAAGAAACCGAAAATAATGTAGATATAAGGAATTTCACTAAAGATTTAATAAAAATATATAAAGAACATAGTGTATTAAGGAAAGGTTCCTTTGATTTTATCGATTGGAAGGATGGATACGTTTCATATGCATGTTGGAATGAAGATGAGAGTATAATCACTATAATTAATAGAGAAGAAGATTCAAAAGAAATAGAATTACCAATATGGTTATTAGATAAGCGAGAAGGAAACTTGGAATTAATATTTTCAACTGTAAGTTTTGAGCTAAAGGATAAATCCTATTATGATGGGAAAAAAGAATTGTTAATTCCTGCAAAGTCGGCTATTATTTTAAGAGTTAATTGATTAAAGTGAAGAAGTGTTTAAATAGAGTTTTTAAAAATAAAAATAAGTTTTTGAATTTAAAGTGGGTTAAGGGCGAAGCCCTCCTCCCTTTGATAAAAACACCGAAAAGATTAAAGAAGTGTATATTTTGTAAGGATTAGAATCGAGAAAGTATTTCTGAAAAAATTAAATGTCAAAACATTTATAGAATTTGAGTTTCATAATTTCTAAAGTAAGTATATTGAAAGAATCATAGGAGGATCTTTAATAATGTCAGTTCCTGAAAATGTAAAAAAAAGATATGAACAATTGAAAGCTGAAATAGAAGAGCATAACTATAGATATTATGTATTAGCAGATCCAATAATCTCCGATCAAGAATACGATAAACTTTTTAGAGAACTTTTAGAAATAGAAAAAAAGTATCCGGAATTAAAAGCTCCTGATTCTCCGAGCCAAAGGATAGGAGGTACAGTTTTAGAGGGTTTTAATAAAGTTGCTCATTCCGTTCCCATGTTATCTCTTGATAATACCTACAATGAAGAAGAAATTATGGAGTTTCATAAAAGAGTATTGAAAAATTCGAATAGAAATAATGTGGATTATTTATGTGAATTAAAGATAGATGGAGTTTCTGTAGCAATTCGATACGTTAATGGACTATTAGATCTCGCTTTAACACGTGGAGACGGTTTAATAGGCGAAGATATTACAGAAAATGTAAAAACAGTTGCGAGTATTCCTTTAAAACTAAGAAAGAACATAGATATCGAAGTACGTGGTGAAATATATATGCCAATTAAAGAGTTTGTAAGAATAAATGTTGAAAGGGAAGAAAAAGGATTATCAATATTTGCCAATCCTCGTAATGCAACTGCGGGAACATTGAAACTATTGGATAGTACAGAAGTTGCAAAAAGGAAATTAAATTCTTTTATATATTATATAATATTTCCTGAAAATTACGGTTTAAAAACGCAAGAGGAAGCTCTAACTTTTTTAAAAGAGTTAGGTTTTAGAGTAAATCTAAATTACAAGAAAGCTGAAAATATAAATGAAGTTATAGATTTTTGGAAAAAATGGAATAGCATGAGAAGAGAATTAGAGTATGAGGCAGATGGAATAGTTGTCAAGGTTAACGAATTTGATATACAAAGAATATTAGGAGAAACTGTTAGATCTCCCCGATGGGCTATAGCGTTTAAATTTCAAGCTGAGCAAAAAGAAGCAAAATTAGTAAAAGTGAAATTTCAAGTTGGAAGTACAGGTATAATAACTCCTGTAGCTGAATTCAGTCCCATTAGACTGGAAGGAACAATTGTAAAACGAGCAAGTTTACATAATTTTGATTATGTGAAAGAGAGAGATATAAGAGAAGGCGATTATGTAATTGTTGAAAAAGCAGGAGGTATAATACCTCAAGTTATTGGACCAGTAAAAGAAAAGAGAACTGGAGAAGAAAAAATTATAGAACCACCAAAAGAATGTCCGGTTTGTGGAGGAAAAGTTGGGAAAATAAAATCTGAAGAGGTTGCTATTAGATGTTTAAATCCTTCATGTCCTGAAAAATTATTGAGATCTCTTGAGAATTTTGTATCAAGAGAGTGTATGAACATTCAAGGGTTAGGAGAAAAACTTCTAAAAAGAATGATTGATGCGGGTTTAATAAAAGATATAGCAGATCTTTATTATTTGAATGATGAGAAATTGAGAAGTTTAGGTAAAGGAATAGGTGATAAAATTATACAAAATATTCTGAATCAAATAGAAGACTCAAAAAATCGAGATTTGTATAGTTTGATAAATGCCTTAGGGATTCCAAATGTTGGAGCTAAAACAGCGAAAGATTTAGCTTATCATTTCAAATCAATAGAAAATTTAATGAATGCGAGTTTTTCAGATTTAGTTGAAATAGAAGGAATTGGTGAAGATACAGCGCGAGCTATTATAAATTTTTTCTCTCAAGAAGAAGTTAAAAAAATAATAGATAAGTTAAAAGACGCTGGAGTTAATATGGGTTATATTCAAGTAAAAAAAGAAGGGCCTCTTAACGGAAAAATTATTTGTCAAACTGGTTCACTATCAAGGATGACGAGACAAGAATTTGCGGAATATGTAGAATCAAAAGGTGGTACATTTACAGAAACTCTCACTAAAAAGACTGATATTCTTGTAGTAGGGGAAAATCCAGGATCAAAATTAGCAAAGGCTCAACAATATGGAACATTGATAATGACAGAAGAAGAATTTTTTAATAAATATTAACGTGATTACAATAGAAAAGAAAAAAGATAAATTAAAGAAATTTGTAGTTAGTAAGGATCAGAAAAGTATAGATATAAAATAGTTATGAAGTATAAATTTGAAAGCTTCTAATATGGATGATTTTAAGGGAGAGAAAATGAAAGAATTTGGTAAGGTTACAATTTTATTGTTGTTATTGTTCAGTAATATATTTGTGTTCAGTGAAGTTGCCATAGATCAAAAATATCTTTTAAAATCAATTTATGAAGGAAAAGATTTCACCAACGTTTTTCCTTATCCAATTTATGATGAAGCTTATTCTGGATTTGAACCCTATTTTATTTATTGGGATATAGATCCAATATGGTTGATTAGTGGAATTTATAAAACAAATTGGTCGGATTTTGAAAGAGGATTGTATTTATCTGATTCAATACCATATGTAAAAGGATTTATGGGTGGATATGATGCAGGTAATATGAGAATAATATCAGGATTATATTTTTTTGATCCTTATCTTGATGAAGAATCATTTTTAAGACAAAGAAACACAAGTTACGATAGAAATTCGGACAGATATCGTATAGAAAACTTTGGATATTCTGATCCATCCAAAGTACTTTTTATACATAGAGTAGAATGGATTTTTTTTGAAAAATTAAGGTTATCTTTGAGTGAATTAAATCTTATTGGAGGTAAATATCCCGATCTTTCTGATGCAAATCCATTTGGTGTTTCTCATAACAATTTAGGAGAAGGTTTTTCAAATAGCATGATGGGTTTAGATTTTTCTCTAATTCCATTCGATGGTTTTCAAATATATGGTCAATTTGCAATGGATGATTTTGTTGTACAGTCTACAGAATCTGGTGCAGAGGATTACAAGCCAACGGCCTTAGCCTGGAGTTTTGGTACAAGAAAAGTTTATAAAAGTTCTAATTTCTATGTTTCTCCTAAAATTGAATATTATAAAATTTATACTTGGATGTATAATCAATGGTTACCTTATTTAAAATGGACTGCATTTTATGGGAATGAGGAATTCCCAATAGGATTTGATTATGGGAATGATATGGAAGGTTTTTTAATAGGTATAGATATTTTTAATGATAATGTTAGTTATAAATTGATATTTGAAAGATATTTGAAAGGAGAGATAGATCTTTCTACTCCATATGAAGATGAAAGGAAAATAGATAGTTTACAATGGGCCGGGCCTTATGGGGAAACTTCGAATTTCATAGTAATTTCTTTCCAGTTTGAAATAAAAATTTAGCGATGCGAGTTTTTATGCATCGCTAAATAGATGATTTATTAAAAAAATAATTTTGCCATTTCATATAATTCTTTGCTTATTTCTTTATTTTTTAAAATATCAGATGTATAAGGTTTTTCTATGACTTCAAAACCCTTTAAACCCAAAGCAATATTAGCTTTTCCTTTTTTAACAGCAGCTATTGCACTAAAACCAAATTTAAAAGCTAAATATCTATCGAAGGAAGAGGGTGTACCTCCTCTTTGTAAGTAATCTAAGTTAACAGTTCTACATTCTATATTTTTTAAATTTTCTTTTATATATTCTGTAATTAATTCCGAAGGTCTCATAAAATTTCTAACTTTGGGATCTGTAACCACAGCATTTATTTTCTCGGGAAGTTTAACCTTCTCTTCAACTACTATGAGTGAAAATTTTCTACCTATTTCATACCTTTTTTTAATATTTTCTAACAAGTTATCAGGATCAAATTCAATTTCTGGGGTAATAATGTAGTCAGCTCCTCCCGCCATACCGCCAATTGTAGCTAACCAACCAGCTTCGTCTCCTCCTACTTCAATCACTATTACTCGATGGCCTGCACTTGCAGTAGAATGTAGTCTATCCAAAGCATCGGAAACTACTTGTAAGGCGGTTAAAAATCCTATACTTATGTCTGTCCAAGCTAAATCATTATCAATGGTAGCAGGTATTATAATGGAAGGGATACCTTCATCGGCTAATTTTAAAGCAATCTTTGCACCAGTATGTCCTGTAAGTAAAATAAGACTGGTAATTTGATATTTTTGGAAATTTTCCTTGAGTTTTTTCAAGTCTTCTGGATTTTCAGTGGGATCATATTTTGATGAGCCCAAAATGATTCCACCTTCTGGTAATTTGCCTGATACATGTTCTTTAACCATAATAGTCATTTTATCTTGAACAAGTCCTAAAAATCCATCATATACACCTACAATTTCGATATCATCATCAGCACCTTTAACTATAAGCGCTCTTATTACAGCATTAAGACCAGGGCAATCTCCTCCTACATTCAAAACAGCAACTCTTTTCATTATTATCACCCCTTTCAATGATTGATTTTCTAAATTATGATATAATTACTCAAAAATTCTAATAAGAAGCGGAATTACCACTATAGATACTATAGACATTAATTTAATTAGAATGTTTATAGAAGGTCCGGCTGTATCTTTTAAGGGATCACCTACAGTATCTCCTACAACGGCAGCTTTGTGAGCCATAGAACCTTTTCCACCTAAATTTCCTTCTTCTATATACTTTTTTGCATTATCCCATGCTCCTCCAGAATTAGCCATAAATATTGCTAACATAACTCCTGAAACTGTAGTTCCAGCCAACATTCCTGCTACTGCTTCTTTGCCTAAGAGAAAATAAACAATCATAGGAGAAATAACAGCTATTAAAGCAGGAAGGATCATATGCTTTAAAGCACCGTTGGTTGCGATTTTAACACACCTTCCATAATCAGGTTCTGCTTTGCCTTCCATTAATCCAACTATTTCGTTGAATTGTCTTCTAACTTCTTGAACCATAAGGGTAGCAGCGTTTCCTACTGCTTTCATCACTAATGCTGAAAAAAGAAAAGGTAACATAGCTCCAATTAATAACGCAGTAAAAACATTTGCATTATTCAAATCTATCAAAGAAACATTAGCAACTTGAATATATGAAGCAAAAAGAGCTAAAGCTGTTAAAGCAGCAGATCCAATAGCAAATCCTTTTCCTATAGCTGCTGTGGTGTTTCCTACCGAATCTAATTTATCCGTTCTTTGTCTAACAGATGATTCAAGTCCGGCCATTTCAGCAATTCCTCCCGCATTATCAGCTATAGGTCCGTATGCATCTATAGATAGCGTCATACCCAAGGTTGAAAGCATTCCAACTGAAGCTATGGCTATTCCAAATAGGCCGTAAAAAGTAAAAGAAATAACAATGGAAGCCCCTATAAAAATTATGGGAAATAAGGTTGATTCCATTCCTAAAGCTAAACCATTTATAATAAGAGGTGCAGAACCTGAAGGAGCGTTCTGAGCAAGTTTAAAAACAGGCTTTTTTGAAGTATAATGTTCAGTTATAGCTCCAATTAAAATGCCAACAATCATGCCAGAGATAACTATCAAGCCGGCTTGAAAAGTATTTAAAATAATTTTAGATAAAAATAAAACAATTATTGCTTGTAAGAAACTTGTCAGATAAGTACCAAAATTTAAGGCCTTTTGTGGATTTATATTTTTAGCTTTTTTAATAAAATAATTTACGCTGACTATTCCGATGATAGACAAAATTAAGCCAGAAGAGGCTACAAAAAAAGGAAAAATTGCTCCTTTAAGAGAATAAGCAAGTCCACCTAAAACGGAAGCAGAATATATAGATCCTATATAAGATTCGTATAAATCAGCACCCATTCCAGCAACATCGCCCACATTATCTCCAACATTATCTGCAATAACAGCAGGATTTCTTGGATCATCCTCAGGAATATTTGCTTCCAATTTTCCTACCAAGTCTGCTCCAACATCAGCGGCTTTTGTAAATATTCCCCCCCCAACTCTTGCAAAAAGAGCAACAAAAGAAGCTCCCATAGCATAACCACCCATCATTTCTGTGTTTCCACCGCCAAAATAAAAAATCATCCCTAATCCTATCAATCCCAAAGAAGTTACAGTTATTCCCATAACAGCTCCTGCATTAAAAGCAATCGTTAAAGCTCCTTTTAAACTATTTATAGCTGCCTGAGTAGTTCTTGTATTAGCCCGAGTTGCGATTGACATTCCAAAGAAACCTGAAAGTATTGAAAACATTGCACCTAACCCAAAAGATAAAGACATTTCAAAAGAAGAAATTTGCCATAAAAGTATTGCCGATAGGATAATTACTAAGAAAAGTATCTTATATTCTGAGAACAGGAAAGACTTTGCTCCGACTTGGATAGCCTTTGAAAGTTTTTGCATCTTTTCATTTCCGGCTGGTTTCTCTAAGATATTAAAAACTAAGAAAACAGTAAAAATTAAACCTATCCCCCCACTTATTACTGCAATTAATTGAAAAATAGCCCCCATAAGCGCCCTCCTTTTTGACCATGTTTTAAAAACAGATGGAGTAAATATTTTCCCTTATTTTAATATATTATAATATATAGAAGCTTTTTTTTAAAATTTATTTTGTAAAAATAAGCATTTGAATTTATATTAGGGTCAAAGTGAGGGTCTAATCGATTTTTTTTACAGAATCTCTTAATATTAACTTTGTAGGAAGAATCATTCGTCTTTTTGTTTTGCTTTCAATTTTTCCTTCAATTCTTTCTATTAAAAGTTTTGCAGCATTTAGCCCCATTTCATAGGTGGGTTGTTTAACAGTTGTTAAAGATGGATGAATATACTTAGAAAATGTCGCATCATCAAAGCCAACCACAGAAACATCTTCTGGACAATTAATGGCAGCTTGTTTTAAAGCCTTAATACCTCCCAAAGCCGTCCAATCATTAGGGAAGGAAATAGCCGTAAAATTTTTCCCGTCTCTTTCAAGATATTTTTTTATAGCTTCATAACCTTCTTCTACACTAAAACCACCGGGGAGAGAAAATACTTCAAAATCATTTTTCTTTGAAGAAAAGTCTATATAAGCTTTTTTTCTTTCCCTGGCAGAATATATCTCTATCATTCCTTCGACATAAAGAACTTTCCTATGTCCCATTTTATATAGATATTTAGCTGTTTCCAAAGAAGATGAATAATTGTTTATACTAACGATATCTATTTTTAGGTCTGATTTTTCTCTATCAACCGCCACAACAGGAATGCCTGCTTCAAAGAATTTTTCTAAAAATTCATCATCGTTATATGTGGTGCATAGTATTATACCATCTACTTTCCTTGCGAAAAATTCATCTAAGGCTTCTTTTTCTTTTTTTAAAGAATGCCTATAAGTTGAAAGAAACATTTCGTAACTGTTTATAATCAAAGATTCTTCTATTCCTTCAGCTATCATTCCATAATAATCGGCTTTTAAATCTGGAACTAATACTCCAACTACTCTATAGGAGCTACCTTTTATGTTTTCACCTCTTCTATAATTTATTTCTTTTATAGCTTTCAAAACTTTGTTTCTTGTTTCTTCTGAAACGTTTTCACAACCGTTAAGAACTCTGGATACCGTAGCAATAGAATAACCGCACATTTTAGCGACATCTCTAATGGTGGGCATAGTTATCTCACCTCAAAAAATTCATTTCAATAATTTTCTAACTTAAGATTTCCTTCAATTATCTCTATTAATATATTATTAGGATCTTTGAAGAAGGCGATTCTTACACCTCCTTCAGCATCGGTAGGTTGCATAGTGAATTCTACTCCTTTTTCTTTTAAATATTCAAAAGTCTTATCAACACTTTCAACTTTGAAAGCGAAATGTTTGATTCCTATATCTTTATCGTTATAAGAAGTTATACTTTTACCTTTCTCTACGAAATAGAATAGTTCTAAAACTTTATCTCCCATATAAAGATATACAATAGTAAAATTTCCATTATCTTGAACCAATTTTCCCAATATTTTAAAACCAAGAATATTAGTATAAAAATCGATGGATTCTTCTAAATTAGAAACAGTAATGGCTAAATGATCAAACACAAAATTCATAATATTTCATCTCCTTAAAAAATCATAAGTACTTTTTATAGTTATATCTCCTTTGATGTTTGTTAATGTTTTAGAATTAGAAGGAAAAAGAGTAAAAAAATTATCGTCAATATAGTTTTCTTCATTCACTCTTATATTCACGCCTAAAGCAGGTTTTTCGCAATTTAAAATTAGGTCGTTTCCTTCTTTGTTAATAGTTATCATAGGATCTTTTAATTTGTTAATTCTAAGATCTGCGAATAATTCATGATTTTCAATTATTGTTTTTCCGTTTTGCTTTAAATTAATATAAGCAATAGTGTTTTCAACATCAATGTTTGAGACATCCAATTGCTCAACAGTAATTACAGAATCTTCAGCAATTTTTACATTTAAAAACTCTTCTTTTTTAATTAATTCTCCGTTTAGAGACCACAGTTGAAATTCCAAATCAACTTTTGTAGCAAAGCTATCGTTAATAATAGAGATTATGATTTTCCCGTCTTTATTTTTGGCGATTGGTAATATCGGGTTATAAAACCTTTTAGTATAAAAATATAATGCTTTAGGTCTTTTAAAATAATCTATGCATGACCAGCTAAAAACAGGCCAAGAGTCATTGATTTGCCAGTAAAGAGTGCCGGCTGTTCTATATTTTCTACTTCTCCAATGTTCAACACCTGTTTTTATGGCCTCAGCTTGATTCAATTGTGTCAAATAAACTATAGAATCAAAATTAGTTATCAAACCGTTATGAGAGTTAATAAACTTTAATAACCTTTCAGGTCCTTCTACTTGTTTATTGTGATTTAACATCACTTCAGAAAACATTTCTTTTTGCTCATCCATAGCAAAAAAATCTATAGTTTTAGGATCTGGTGCAGCTTGAAATCCAAATTCACTTACAAATTTTGAAGTATCTTTCGTATAATATTTAAAATCTTGCCAACCGGACCAAATTTCCCAAACATGTCTGTCGCCTGCTTCATTGGAGTTAGCCTTACTCCCACCATATGGACTAGATGGCCAATATAATCTTGTAGGGTCTTCTTCAGCACATATTTTTGGAAAATCTTCTAAATACAATCTATTACCTAAATTTTTCCCATCGACTTTTATCTTGTAATCCCATTCTTCAAAACCCCAGTTGTTTTCATTGTTACCGCACCAAAGTACTATACATGGATGGTATCTTAACTTTGTTACATTGTATTTTACTTCTTCATTAGCCAATTTTCTGAACCATTCAATATGATCGGGATATTCAGCACACGCAAACATAAAATCTTGCCAAACTAAAATGCCAAACTCATCACATTTATTGTAAAAAGTAGTATCTTCGTAAAGTCCTCCACCCCAAACCCTCAACATATTCATATTAGAATTTTTAGCCATTTTAATTAATTGTTCGTAGTCTTTTTCTTTAAGCCAGCTTAAAATATTTTCTGCAGGTATCCAGTTAGCTCCTTTAGCAAATATTTTCTTTCCGTTTATCTCAAATATGAAACTCTCTCCTTCTCCATCGTTTTCTCTTATAACTTTTACTATTCTAAATCCTATTCTCTTTTTTTCTGAATATAGTTCTTCATTTTTTTTCAAAAGTTTAAATTCAACTTTGTAAAGATAACTTTCGCCTAAATCATGAGGATACCATAACTTAATATCTTCTATGATTTTGGTTCCTCTAAATATATATCCTTTATTACTGTTAATTACTGGCAAAACAAAACTTATGAAATCATTTAAAGTTATTTCAACTTTATAATCTTCTGGGTTATCTGAATTAATATCAACATAACCTGTAAAATTGACCTTTCCGTTTAAATCCTCTAAATATGCAGTAGAACCAAATACTCTTCCGTTTTTATAATTATCTATATATATATTTCTATATATTCCACTTGTAGCTATCCTTGCTCCCCAATCCCATCCGTATGAATATTGTGCTTTTCTTATATAAACTCTTGCAGTTTCTTCCCCTGCATGAAGCTTTCCATAATTTTTCTCTAATCTCGTTGGTATATCTATAGGAGATAATATTTCTACTTTTATAGAATTTTCTCCAACTTTTAGATATTTTTTTACATTAAATCTGTATTCAATGAACATATCTTCGGTTTTTCCTACATACTGACCATTTACGTATATGTTTGCAAGTGTATCTACACCTTCTAAAACTAAATCATACCTATTTTCTTGATTTATATTATCAATATTAAAATTTCTTTCATAAATCCAATCTTTCCATTCAAGTCTTTTAAAAAGTTTTTCATTTTTCCCTATATAAGGGTGAGGCATAAGTTTCAAATCTACAAGGTCACCTTGAGCTGTTCCTGGAACGTTTCCTTCAAAATTAAACTCGTTTTCATTGTCATATACTTTCCATTTTCCGTTTAAAGATATTTGCAATTTATTATTCCTCCTTGAATTCTTATATTTTACTCACATTACAAATTTTAAAAAATAATTTTTATCAATGTTTTAACTTTTAGTTTTTTCAAAAACACCCTCATAACTTTAATATTCACTAATTATTTATTTCTTTAACTTTTCGGTACTTGTACCAAGAGAGGGGGAGAGGGCTCCGCCCTAGACCCATTTTAAATTCAAAAGCTTATTTTCTGAAAATTATCGTTTCTAAAGTACCTGTTTAATTCTTACAAAATATAAATTTCTTTAACTTTTTCGGTATTTTTACCGAAGGAGAGAGGAGGGCTCCGCCCTGGACCTGTTATAAACATTAAATCTTATTTTTAGAAAACCTTTATTTCTGAAGTCACTATATAATTTTGACCAATTTTCTATTTTTTTAACTTCTTCGGTACTTGCACCAAGAAAGGGGGAGAGGGCTCCGCCCTGGGCCCATTTTAAATTCAAAAGCTTATTTTCTGAAAATTATCGTTTCTAAAGTACCTGTTTAATTCTTACAAAATATAAATTTCTTTAACTTTTCGGTACTTGTACCAAGAGAGGGGGAGAGGGCTCCGCCCTTAACTCATTGTAAAATCAAAAACATTGTTTTAGAAAATTTTTTACTACCTTTTGGATTTATATCTTAAAGCTCTCAACTAACCCTTTCAACTCTGAAGATATTTCATTTAATTCTTTAGCATCTTCATTTATCCCTATAGCTTGTTCTACTTGGTTGTCTATTATCTTTCTCGATCTTTCTAACTGCTGGCTTATTTCTGTTACTGCCTTTGCTACTCTGTCCATCGCTGAACTCATCTCTTGGGCACTT
>NZ_AZRK01000005.1 GCF_002895485.1 Petrotoga sp. 9PWA.NaAc.5.4 | reverse complement strand
TTTTAACTCCGCTCTTTGTTCATCTAATAGGTTTAATATTTCCACTCTCATTTCTTCCATCTCTTGTATTATTGGTTCTTGTGATTCTATTGTCTCAACTATTTGGATGAAGGTAGATTCTAAAGATTCTAACTCTTTCATTAATTCTGAAAAGGCACTTTTTAGTTCTTCATTAGTTAAACCAAATTCTACAAACGCTAAATTGTCTTTAAAAGTTGAGAACATGTTTAAAATATTGTTTTTGTCACTAATTGCTTTTGAAAAATAATATTCGCTTACCTTTTGTGCTATATTTTGTATAGAGATGGCAGGGTCTTCTGGTAATAAGGAAAAAGCCAACACACTATATTGTTTTGTAAGCGTATCAAAATTATTCAATTCTTGAATAAAAGTATCTTTTAAATTATTGAATTCAACCACGTAATTATTAGCTTGTGAATTTAATTGAACAATTTGGTTAAAATTATTCTCGTATATACTTAATTGCTCTTCTAAATATTTCAAAGAAGTTGAATCCTCTGTTACTTGAATTAAAGCATTTAAATAACTATTAGCTTTAGATAAATTATTTTTAAAGAGGTTTTCAACATTTTTGGCGTAGTTAACAAGATAATCTTTAAAGTTCAAAGAGGCTTCAAAGAAAGAAGTTTCTAATTCTGTAATATTATTAACATCGTCAGATAAATCCTTATAAGATGCCAATCCTTTGTTAGATCTTGTAAGTGAAAAAATATTAAAAAGTATAGAAACACCAAATAAAATAAATATTACTATTATTATACTTATTATTCTACTACTAATTGATCTCGATTTCATTATAGCCCCCCTCTATAATTAGTTAAATGTTTTGTTTTGAAGTTCAAATATATTCTTATAGATATAAGCCTCTATTGGTTGCCAATTATTATAGTGAAAGGCGCTCTTTGGAGCGCCATAAAATCCGAACAATCATTTTTATTTATTTACCTTTTCATGAATCTCTTCCAACATTTCTTCTGTGAACTGCCCTTTTCCAAAGTTTATTAACCCTCTTAGTGGCATATATTTTATCATTGCTAACACCATTTCATTACTTTTGTGATCGTCTTGTGAGAACATTCCTCCAACTTTACTTAGTTTTTGAATAAGCTCGTCTATTATTTGAGCACCTGTTGGATCTTCCATTAAATCACCTATTGTTGAATTCCTATCGTATTTTTTCTTGATAGTAACCGTTGAATTCAGTTTAACTGTTTCTTTTAATTCTATATCTTTTGATGATCTACCTACCAATATCTCAAACTCTCCACTTTCTACATGCCAATCTTTTATTTCTGTGTTGTAATATGCAAAAGCTCTTTTGTCTAATGTGAATGTTACTGTCTTTTCTTCTCCTGGCTCTAATTCTATCTTTTCAAATCCTTTTAATTCTTTTTCGGGTCTGTTTAATGTGCTTTCTATATCTTTTACGTATAGTTGTACTATCTCTTTGCCTTTTACTTTTCCTGTATTTTTTACTTTAACTTTTACCTCTATTGTTTCTTTGTCTGTTATTTCTTTTTTGTCTACAGTTATATCTGTGTATTCAAACGTTGTATAACTTAGTCCATATCCAAATGGGAATAGTGGTTCTATCTCTTTTTTGTCGTAGTATCTGTATCCTACAAAGACTCCTTCTCTGTACTCTACTTTGTTTCCTTCTCCAGGAAAGTTTAAGTATGATGGGTTATGACTTAGTTTCTTTGGGAAGGTTTCTGCTAGTTTTCCACTTGGGTTTACTTCTCCAAAGAGTATGTCTGCTACCGCTCCAGCTCCAGCTTGGCCACCTAAGTAACTTTCTATTATCCCTTTTACTTTATCTACCCAAGGCATCTCTACTGGCGATCCGTTACTTAATACTACTATTGTGTTTGGTTGTACCTTTGTCACTTCTTCTATTAATTTGTTGTGGTTTTCTGGCATTTTCATGTGTGTTCTATCGTATCCTTCCGATTCGTATCTTTCTGGTAATCCTGCAAAGATTATCGCTACATCCGATTTCTTTGCTGTTTCTTTTGCTTTTTCTATGAGTTCTTGGTTCATTTCATCTGTTTCCAAACTGTATCCTTCTTCATATAAAACGTTTGCTTTCCCTTGAACTATCTTTTCTATTTCTTCTAGTGCATTATCTAGTTTTGTTGGATTGACGTGTGAACTTCCTCCTCCTTGATATCTTGGATTTTTTGCAAATCCTCCTATTATTGCTATGGTTCCTTCTTTTTTTAGTGGGAGGATGTTGTCTTGGTTCTTTAGTAGTACTATGCTTTCTGTTGCTATCTTTCTTGCAAGTTTGTGATGTTCTTCTTTGTTGTAAGTTGCGTTTTCTTTCCTGTTTTCTATCGCTTTGAATATGATTTTTAATAGTCTTTCTACTGTTTGGTCTAATATTTTTTCGTCAAGTTCTCCTCGTTTTACTGCTTCTACTATCTTTTTGTCTCCTATACCATAACTTGATGGCATCTCTAAGTCAAGACCTGCTTTTATTGCTTCTACCCTTTCATTTACCGCTCCCCAGTCTGATACTACAAACCCTTCAAATCCCCATTCGTTCCTTAATATATCTGTTAGTGTGTATCTGTTTTCTGAAGCTAATGTTCCATTTATCCTGTTGTATGAGCACATGACTGTCCAAGGATTTCCTTCTTTTACCGGTCCTTCAAAGTTTGTGAGGTATATTTCTCTTAACGTCCTTTCATCTATTATTTCATCTATTGTGAATCTTCTGTGCTCTTGGTTATTTGCTGCGTAATGTTTTAAGGAAGTTCCTACTCCTAAACTTTGTACTGCTTGTATGTAGGCTGTTGCTAATTGACCTGATAGATATGGATCTTCTGAGAAGTATTCAAAGTTTCTTCCGCAAAGTGGTGACCTTTTTATGTTGATTGCTGGTCCTAAGATTATGTCTACTTCTTCTGCTTGACATTCTTCTGCAAGTGCTTTTCCTAACTGTTTTATTAATTCCCTATCCCAAGAACATGCTGTAGTAGCTGCTGTTGGAAAACATGTTGAGGGAATACTGTTTTTTAAGATCTCTTCTTCAGAATTTTCATCTTCTTTTCTTAATCCGTGAGGTCCATCACTCATCCTTATTGAAGGTATTCCTAACCTTTCTATGGGTTTTGTGTGCCAATTGTCTAAACCTGAACATAGACTTGCTTTTTCTTCAAGTGTCATCTGCGAGATTAGGCTTTTTATGTCTCTTTCCACTTCTTTCACATCCTTATGGGTTATAATTCATTATTTTTAATAAAATTAGAGTACCATTTACCGCTATCTTTAATGATTCTTTTTTGGGTTTTATAATCAACATACACTATTCCAAACCTTTTAGAATATCCCCATGCCCATTCAAAATTATCTAATAATGACCATACAAAATAGCCTTTTAACTTTACCCCGTCTTCAATGGCTTTATGAGCTTTTTCAAAGTGTTTTTTCAAATACTCAATTCTACTTTCATCGTGAACTTGTTCTTCCTCAACTTTATCATTGAAAGCAGCTCCATTTTCAGTTACATAGACTTCTTTTGGATTGTATTCGTCTTGAACACCTTTTAGTATTTTATAAAAACCTTCTGGATATATTTCCCAACCCATTTCTGTTTTAGGAAGACCTCTTTCAACGTTTTTTCCACCCAAGAAAGAATTAGAATCAGCCTTAATAAGATCGCCAGAGTAATAATTTATCCCAACAAAATCAATTTCTTCTTTAATATCTTGCATATCTTTTTGATAATTGTTTGGTAAATATTCATAAACTTTTTCTTTTAGCAATGTTGGATAATCACCTTTAAATATAGGGTTTAAAAATAAAGGATAATTAGTCCATTCATGCGCTAATTGGGCAGCTCTTTTGTCTTCTTCGGAATCAGTGGCAGGATCATGAGAAGAATTAGATAGAGTGATTCCAATTTTTCCATTTTTTATATTCTCCTCTTTAAATGATTTAACTGCCTTAGAATGGGCTCTTAATTGGTTATGAACAACTGAAAAAGCTCCATAAATATCTTTCATTCCGGGAGCATGTTCACCTGTAAAATGACCAATAAATGCCATTACCCAAGGTTCATTTAAAGTAATCCAATTTTTCACTCTATCTCCTAATCTTTGAAACATATAATCTGCATAATCAGCGTACCAACATGCTATGTCTCTATTCATCCAACCTCCTAAATCCTGTAAAGCTGCGGGTAAGTCCCAATGATAAAGTGTAACAAAAGGTATGATTTCTGCATCAAGTAGTACATCCACTAATCTATTATAAAAATCTAATCCTTTTTCGTTTATTTTACCTTTACCGTAGGGGAAAATACGTGGCCATGATATCGAAAATCTGTAAGCTTTCAACCCTAAATGTTTCATAATTGAAATATCTTCTTTGTACCTATTATAATGGTCATCAGCTATATCTCCCGTATCTCCATTTAAAATATTTCCGGATGTATGAGAAAACCTATGCCAAATAGAGGTTCCTGCTCCATCTGCTAAAGGAGATCCTTCTATTTGATAAGATGCCGTTGCTGCGCCCCATATGAAATCTTTTGGAAAAACTTTTTTTAGCATATTTTTGCCTCCTTAAATGATAGTGATTGCCCACTTTAGAAATTATAAGATCTGCATTTTATTTACTGTTTGAAAGAAAATGTTCCTATGAACCACTATAAATTCAAAAAACTTTTTTTAAAAAGTTTTATTTCAACAACCATTCTTCTGAAAGTTTAGGAACATCCATCATTAATTGCTTTGTATAAGGGTGTTCTGGCTGAGTAATTACCTTATCGGCATTACCTTCTTCTACAATTTTACCCTCATGCATGATAAATATTCTATCGCTTACGTAATATGCCAATCCAAGATCATGTGTTATAAACATGATAGTTGTACCTTCTGTGTCTCTCAAACCTAATAATAATTCTAATATTCCTGATCTCAAATTTGCGTCAATCATAGAAGTTGGTTCATCTGCTAAAAGTAACTTTGGTTTTATTAAATGTGCCCTTGCAATCATTATTCTTTGTCTTTGTCCACCACTTAATTCAAAGGGGTATTTTTCAGCAATTTCATCAGGTCTTAAGTTTACTGACTCTAATGCATCATAAACTTTTTTCTTTTTTTCTTCTTTTGTAAAAGTATTATCAAATAATTTGAAAGCATCTAATAAAACTTTTTTCACAGGCGAAAATATATTGAAAGAGGCGTATGGGTCTTGAAATATTGCTTGAACTTTTTTCCAATAAGCTTTTTTTTGATTGCCTTCGATCTTTGTAATATCTTGACCATCAAAGATTATTTTACCAGAAGTTTCTCTAAGTAATCTGAGAATCAATCTTGTAACTGTAGTTTTTCCGCTTCCACTTTGACCCACAAGTGAAACTATCTCGCCTTTTTTTATTGAAAAAGTAACATTATTAACAGCTTCCACAGTTTTTTTCCCTCTTCCAAAAATTTTGGTCAAATTTTCAACTTTGATTATCTCATTATTTAATGAATCAGGCATAAGGTGTCACCCTCTTCTCTTGAGTTAAAATATGCTTTAACCTAATGCATCTAACCGATCTATCACCTATTTTTGTTAAATCAATACTTTCTTTTTTACAATCATCTATTACTATAGGACATCTGTCCGCAAATCTACATCCTTGAGGTATCTCTCTCAAATCTGGCGGAGAACCTGGTAAATTGGGAAGTTTTTTGCCTTTTATTCCTTTTTCAGGGACTAAAATAGACTGCATCAATGATTGTGAATAAGGATGAATAGGATTAAATATCACATCTTCCATTTTACCTATCTCAACAAATTCTCCCGCATACATAACGGCTATTCTATCACATATATGCCTTAATACAGGAAGTTCATGCGTAATAAAAATAATACTTTTAACTATTTTTATATCGAAGAGTTCTTTAATCAATTTAATTACGATTTTTTGTGAGCTTACGTCAAGGGCAGAAGTCGGTTCATCAGCTACAACAACTTTTGGGTCCAAAAGTGTAGAAATTGCAACAACTACTCTTTGTTTCATACCTCCACTAAGTTCTAAAGGGTAAAGGTTTAAAACTCTTGAAGGTAAAGATAGTGATTCAAACCTTTCTTTGGTTAATTTTAATATTTCTTTTTCTGAGATTTTAGGATCGTGTTCTTTTAAAAGGTCTATAATGAAATTTTTAATTTTTATCGTTGGATTCAAAGCATTCATAGCGCTTTGAGGTATATAAGAATATTTTTTACCCAGTATGTTTTTTCTTAAATCACTTTCTTTTTTTTGTATTATGTTTTCGTTATCCAAAATTACCGAACCACTTTCATATTTCAAAGGTGGTAAAAAAAGTCCGGACAAACTTATTGCTAAAGTAGATTTTCCACAACCAGATTCTCCTGCTATACCTAAGATTTCCCCTTCACATAAATTAAACGAAACGCTATTAACCGCTTTTATTTTTTCTCCCAATCTTGTTTGATAATAGGTTTTTAGATTATTAACTTCTAATATTGTCTTTTTAATTTCCAAATCAATCAACTCCTAAGCTTAGGATTAAATATTTCATCCATTCCACTGTTCATAATGTAAAGCGAAAAAGTAATCAAAGCTATTGCAATAGATGGAGAGATAAACGCCCACCAAGCACCAGATCTAACAGATTCAAAAAGCAATGCCCAAGAAAGCATAGTTCCAAGTGAAACAATATTACTTGGCCCCAAACCTAACATACTGATTCCTGCTTCATTCAATATTCCAGTTGCTACTTGTAAAATAAAAGCCATGAATATATATGACAAAATATAAGGCATTATTTCTCGAATAATTATTTCGACTGTACTTGCACCGTTTAACCTGGCAATATCTACGTGTTCTCTATTTCTTAAACTAAGGGTCTGTGCTCTAACAGCACGAGCAGTCCATGGCCAAGAAGTTATTCCGAGGACCAATCCCATAACACCTAAAGAACGGCTTTTTAAACTAACAGTTATAAGTATGAGTATTATAAAGGGAGGAATAACTAGGAATATATTGGTAATTGAATTCAATATATTATCAACAGTTCCACCTTTATAGCCTGCGAAGAGCCCTATAGTAATACCTATTGCGGTTGCAATAACTCCAGAAATCAAACCAATTATTAAGGATGATTTCATACCATGTATGAGTTCTACAAATACATCTCTACCAAAATTATCTGTTCCTAATAAAAAAGTTGAAGAAGGAGGTTCATACATGAATCCTACCATATCTAAAGGATCTTTTGTGGATACGGCAGGGTATATGAATGCTGTTAAAAATAAGAACATAAAAAGGCAAAAACCTATTATAAATTTTGGGGATTTTAAAAGCAGTTTTATTGTATTCATATTATCCCTCCTCCGTTTGTGCAGCTTTTATTCTTGGATCAATAAATCCATATACCATATCCAAAATAAAATTAGCGATAAGTACCATTAACGCAATTATTAAAGTAGAACCTTGTATCATTGGGTAATCTAATTGTCTTATCCCGTTGAATAGCCAAGTTCCAACACCAGGATATCCAAAAACAATCTCTGTAATCAACGCCCCTCCAATCATAGTTCCGAGACTGATGGCAAGACCGGTAATTTGAGGAAGCATGGCGTTTTTAAATACATACCTTTGAATCTTTTTATCTTTCATACCTAACATCTTACAGTAGGTAACATAATCTGTATTTAATTCATATATCGACATTTCTCGCATACCTATGGCTTGGCCCCCAATTGTAACTAATACAATGGAAATAAAAGGTAAAAAGTAATGATGCAATACATTTACAATAAATGTCCAACTCCATGAAGGTAGCAAAGTTCTGCTGTATCCACCGCCTATTGGGAACCAGCCTAAGTAAACTCCAAAAACATATAATAATATTATGGCTAATGCATAATATGGAATTGAATTAATGAATAATGCGACTGGAAAAATTGTTTTATCAAAAACTCCTTTTCTATATGCTGCCGCTGCTCCTAATAAGTTGCCTAAAATCCATCCGACAATTATCGCCGGAAATTGAAGAAATATAGTCCATAGAATCGCATTTCCTAATACTTCATTAACAGAAAGTGGATACAAACTAAATGAAGTTCCTAAATTACCTTTAAAGATGTTTCTTATATAATTAAAAAATTGAACTATAAGTGGCTTATCTAATCCAAATTCCTTAACAAAAGATTGATAAATTCTTTCCTGTGCTTCACTCGCAACATTTCCTGACATCATTTGACTAACGATAACCGAAATAGGATCTCCAGGGATTAACCGGGGAAGAAAAAAATTTAAAAATAAAGCAAGAAAAAAAGCAAGAGCGTACCACAATAATTTTTGTGTAAAATACTTTGCAAAGCCTTTCACATATTTCACCTCTTAAAAGTATATTTGAAAAAGTTAGTGGGGGCGTAACATTCCCCCACGAACTTTGCTTATTTAATTATAATTTTTTTACTTAGCAGGTTCTATATGCCATAGCATTTCCATTCCTGCTCCCACCAGAGGCATAGGAGGTGCATATGGATTTTCAGCATTTGCCCAACCTTTCCAGTAGGTTTCATTATATTCGTAGAAAACCCACGGTCTGTACATAAGAGGAATTATAGGAACATCTTGTCTATATATTTGGTCAAGTTCTGAATATAGTGATTTTAATTGATTTTCATCTGTAATTGTTGGTATCAAATCTATTAGTTGATCAGCCCATTCATTTTTGTATCTACCAAAATTACTGTAGGCCATCTTACCAACTTCAGGAACACCTTTTGAATAAAGGACTATCTGGAATCTCAACCATGGTTGAGCAGGTCCTGGAGAAGAAGGAGTCCACATTGTCATATCAAAGTTTCCATTTTGTCTGTGATCATAAGCTATTGGCATGTCTGGGAAGGAAGTTTGAATATCTATACCTACAGCTCTTGCTGATTGTGCGACTATTTGTAATGCGGCATTCCAATCTGTCCAACCATAAGGGGCTTCAACAGAGAATGGCCCAAGCCGTGTGCCATCTGGAAGTACGTATATTCCATCTCTACCTTTTGTAGCTCCTAATTCTTCTTCCAAAATTCTTACAGCTTCTTTAGGGTTATATTCCCAACCGTATTGTTTAACTAAGTTTTCATTGAAATACTTAGCTTCACCACCATAAGGCATAATAAGACTTGCTTGAACTTTTGGTGAATAATTTGACATTGCAAGTTCTGATATTCTTGCATAATTTATTGAATAAGCAATAGCTTTTCTAACTTCTGGCAAGCTCAACGGATATTTATTTACATTGAACCATAGTGATGGCATTGTTGCAGGTACATAGTAAGGTGCTTCTTTATACCATGTTCCGATGGGAAGTCCTTTTTTCTCCCACATTTCCCAAATTCTTGGAGTAAACTGTTGAGAAACATCTACTTCACCTTTTTCGAACGCTAAACTACCTTCATCATTGCTTTTGAAAATCGGATGAACTATGTATTTCGGAGCAGGTTTTTTCCCTCCGTGTAATGCTTCGTTACCCCAATAATTATCGACTCTTTCTAATATTATTGTTTCTGGGCTCTCATAGTAAACTCTGTAGGGACCTGATCCAACTGGATTTTCATTTCTGAATTGTCTTATTTTAGAGATATCATAACCATTCTCAGCTTCGACTTTTGACCAAATATGTTCTGGAATAATAAAAGTGGCTCCAATTGCATCTTCTATCATCAATCTGTTTGGATTATCTGGTTTCATTTCAAAGATAACTGTGTGATCGTCGACTTTGTAAACATCTTTTAGCCATTCCCAAACTTGTAACCCTACTGGATACTTTTGTCCAAACTTGTAAGAATAGACGACATCATCAGCTGTAACAGGCTTTCCATCGTGAAAATAAGCTTTTGGATTTATCTTAACTTCTAATCTTAAATTATCAAGCCATTTGTAAGATTCGCCTAAAATAGGAACATACTTACCATTGAGAAAATCCCATGTGAACAAAGGTTCATAAATCCAAATGTGCTGCCTTGGATCAGAAACAAAAGTCATTGGTGAACCAGCAAAAGGATTATCTGTTGTTGGAGGTCCCCATTGGAAACCAGCAACATATACGGCTTCTCCCCTTGGTATCTGAGTAACTTGACCAAACAGCATAGTCCCGAAGGTCAAAACCGTAAGTAACAAAAACACACCAACTACTTTTTTCATACCTTTTCACCTCCATCAGTTTTTCTTTCCTTTTTGGGAAAGTATTCCATATTCATGAAACAAAGCTTTACAAAGGAGGAACATCTCTGCTGATAAAAAATATTAATTTTAATTATTAATAATTAAATAAAAAAACAAAGTAAATTTAGGGAGATATCAGGCTCTATTTAAAAAAATGTATTTATTAAAATATTAATTTGAATTTCATATTTTAAATCTATTTTAATAATAAAATGAAACACGTTACATTGCAACAAAGATTACTTGGAGTTAGAGTCAATTAGAAGGGAATATATAGTTTTATTTAATAAAAACTATCCTTTTCTTAATTTTCTTATAGCTTTATAACTATTTAATTTTATTATAAACAAAAAGAGAATTAGACTACTTTATGTACAGTACAAATTTTTAATTAATAAAAGCAATATTGTCTATGTACATCCTTCCAGAAAAATCACTTTCAACATCAGCAAATACTATTATTATGTCCCTTAAAACGGTGTCTGGTCCAATAATCTTATTATCTGCTATGTCATTTAAATCAAAAGAAACTTTGAAATGATACAATCCATCTTCAGTTAATTCAGCATCTTCAAGTTTCTCTAAAGATATATCATAAGTTGTTGCTACTTGTGCCCAATAACCTAAAGTTGGTGGCGCAAAAGCTAAGTTTATAGATATAGCTCCTTTACTTGCTCGTTCTGGTTTTAAATAGAAATCAAAAGCAAACTTGTTGTTATCGCCACGAGTTGTGTTTATATTTGCAAGGATTAATCGCGGGGCACTAGCCCAACCATCTGCTGGTTTAACATCTGGATACGTTACTTCCCATGAAAGTGACTTTGAACCATTAGCGTTTTCTATAGTCAATGCACTTTTTACTCCTGATGGTCCGTCCCAATCCCAGCCTTGACGTGTACCATCTTCAAAATCAGAAGGCAATTTTGCAGCTCCTAAAGGAGCATGTTCTACTGGAGTTACCAATTTTTCACCAAATATAGCTATGTTGTCAAGAAAAATGGTATCAGCGTGATCTGTTCCAATAAAAAGAATTATGTTGGTTAATGTACTGTCATTAGGATCTGTAGCAATTGCCTCCAAGTTAGGTGCGTCTTCCATGGTAATACTCAATGTTGCCTTGTAAATGCCATCTTCTTGTTTCACAAAATCATTTTCAGTTAATTTTACAGCACGGTTAGGGTTGGACCATCCATGAGTTGAACTTTGTGGAACAGCAGCTATTGCAACAGTTGTTGGTTCTTCTACAAAAACATCTATTTGTAATTCTTCACAACCGAATATGTCCCTTCTCACTGTAGTGTTATCTGCTGAGATACGTGCATTCGACCAAAAATTACTTTCTGAAACATCGCTGTTAGAACCTAAACCTGATATTTTCAACTTTTTCTTTTCATTTTGAAGAGTCAAATTTTTGATAGGGCTATCATTGTTTATTACAAATCCTTGCGTTGTGCCATCGTTAAAATCCCATATAATACTTTTTGCACGATCAACGGGTTGATAAGGTATACCCTTAATACGTGCTCTTACATATTCACCAGATACACTGAGTTCATAAGGATCCCAAATCTGTTGTTCTCCTGGATCAAGAGTGGCAGCTTCATGTTGTCCACTGATAAATGGCCTAAAAGCGCCAGAAGTTTCGTTTTTATTTGTAAGTGACCAATTAACCCAACTAATATTATTCTTGTTTAGAAAACTGAGCCATTTATCAGATTCTTCTAGATATGGTCCACCATTTCCACTAGCTTCGCTTGTTCCCCACTCTGAAATAAAAACTGGTACCCTTTTTTCTAAAGCATATATTAAATTGCTCATCACATAATCGTTAGGATCCGGCTTATGAGTACCTGTATAAAAATGGGCTGCGTACACAGTATTAAAATCATCTATTGGATCATCTGCTGCTAAATCTGGTCTTTGACTCCAGTTCGGGTTTCCAACGATTATAAGATTTTCATTTCCTTTTTCACGAAGCATTTTAATAATTGGTTCTGCATAAGATTTGACAATTTGCCGACCTTCTTCGTTATTTGGAACACCTCCGTCAGGAATACCTCCATCATTACTACTAGGTTCATTACAGAGTTCATAGATGATATATGGGTCGTTAGGATAAAGATCTGAAATTTCGTCAAAGAAATCATAAGCTCCACTATAAATGTCGGCTAAAGGGTTACCTGGAATATGAACATGCCAATCTACTATTACGTACATATCGTATTTTTTTGCTAGTTCGATGCCTTTTATTACCCTTTCTTTCATCGTCTTTGGATCTTTAGCGTACCCATCTTCTCCCACATACATAGCCAATCGAATGACATTCGCTCCCCAATCATTTGAAAGGGCCGCAAAAGCATTATCGTTCAATATTTCTGGATACCACTGTAACCCATGAGTACTCATACCCCTCAGTTGAATCACATTTCCATTTTGATCTCCTATAGTTTTTATACCGTTGTGCTCTATAACCTGTAACGGCCCAGCAACTGATGGCTTAACAGCAAGTGGCACTAAAAGATAGGAATAATCAAACATGTCCTCACCCTTTGGTTGTTCGTTTTTTGCAATAGTCAAACACCCTGACACCATTACAAAAACAGAAACTACCACGAAAACATATACCGTCTTTTTCATCACCTTCAACTTTAATGCACCCCCTTACCATTTAAATACTTTTTGAAGCCAAGTTATTCATCTCGCCTTTTTACTTTCTTTACTATCCTTTACTTATTTAATTCTTTTTCCCACTATTTTTATATCGTTATAAATTTGCTTCTATATGATGTAAATATGCTCTTTAAAAGGCAATAAATCCATCACTACAAAACGTTAGTCTACTTTAGTTTGCTGGCCTTATATACACATCATCTATATACACAGTAGTTGGCACACCTTTTGGAGTATTTCCAAAATTAAATGAAAGCTTAGGAATATCATCTTCAGAAAGCGAAACGTTTACTGTAAATTCTTGCATTTCTTGGGTCAATTCTGCATACTTTTCACCATAAACAGTCCAACTTCCTCCTTCATGTTGAACCAAAACGAGAATATCCCTTGGCATATCTGCTCGTGCTTTGAAAGAAAGAATGTAGTTTCCTGCTTTCAGTTTAATAAATTGAGCTAGTTGAATAGACCATGTTTGATTGCCCAAAGCTTCAACATTCATCTTAAACTCTCCATTAGCAACAACTCCTGAAGCTTTTCCACCTTCTCCAACCCAGATATACCACTCGTTAGGAAATTCTTCCTGTTTATTTACGATATCTCTTTCAAAGTTTCCATTTACTACTTCTCCTTCACTATATGTGATTGATTCTTTCTTTTCTTTGATCATCTTTTCATATTCACAATCCCAGACCTCCAGTCCTGAAATAGTTCTTGGATCGGTGTCTTCATATACCCTGATGTAATCTACTTCCATACTTTGCGGGAAAACCGTTGTTTCATCAGGATAACCAGGCCAATTACCTCCAACAGCAACATTGAGTATGAAGAAAAATGGATGATCGAATACCCAATCTGCTTCACCTATCTCATATTTATTAACTACAAGATACAAATCATCATCAACATAAAACTCGACTTCATCATCATCCCATTCGATTGTAAAAACATGAAAATCATCATGGAAAGTTCCATTTTCCAAGATATAAGAAGATCCTACCCCAGGTCCACCTGAAATAGGACCATGAAGAGTACCATAGACAGTATTGGGTTGATACCCTAAATACTCCATTATATCTATTTCACCGCATGCTGGCCATGGATTGTAATCTATATCATTACCTAACATCCAGATAGCTGGCCAGATACCTTGACCAATTGGTAACTTAGCACGAACCTCTATCCTTCCATATTGCACTTCATATTTACCTTTTGTAACCATTCTGCTTGAAGTATAATCAAATCTTGTATTCATATCATAAACTGTTTCTTCTTTTGCTGTAATGATAAGTTTTCCATCTTCTATGAAAGCGTTTTTATCTGTATAATACTGTAGTTCATTGTTACCCCATCGATCAGGCACTCCATCTCCATCCCAATCAGGACTTCCAATTTCAAAAGTCCAAATATCAGGGTTTATACTATCAAAATTCTCTTCCCAAACTAATATCCAGTTTTCCACTTTATCTTCATCTTCTTCCGTTAGCCATCCTTCCTCTGGCAAGATTTCTTCACCTATTTTCCCTAATTCCACATTATCAATGTAATACACTCCATTATTCAAAAACCAAAATTCAAAACGAGCGTTTTCATCGGTATCTTGATACATTGTAAAATTCATTTCATAGCTTTGCCATTGGGGAGATAAGTCAAGTTGTTTTTGTGAATACGCAGTCCAACCTCTTGACGCTATTCCGCCTACTTTAATCATTAACGATTGCATACCTTCTGCTCTGGCATCAAATGTAATTCTATACTTACCTCCTCTTTCAATCTTTATAGGAGCTTGCAACAATTGAACAGACCATTGATTTGGGCCATGATCTAATACGTGAACTTTTAGGATTCCATTTTCGATTGTTGCACTTGCCTTTCCTTCCCCATGATTTAAAAATAATGACCAAGTACCTTCACTGTCAAGATATCCGATTTCATCAGGCTGATTTTGAGATAGCTCTTTTGTAAAACCTCCATTTTCTAACAAGTTAATGAATTCATTGTCACTACAAAAGGCTGTATTTCCTGTAGATACAAATAAAAACAGGCATAAAAAGAAAGCGCACAAACTTTTATTAATAACCCTTGCTTCTAACATCATTAAGAGAAACCTCCTTTTCCATATCTGTTATCCACTTTAAAAATTACAAAATCCTTATTATATGTATATTTTAGAGTTGATTCTTTTACAAAATACCTACACGCTTCTAGTCCTTACTAATTCCAAATTTCTTTACCTTTTTCGGTACTTGTAGCCAAGCAAGGGGGAAAGGGCTATGCCCTGGACCCATTTTAAATTCAAATGCTTATTTTCTGAAAATTATCATTTCTAAAGTACCTACATATCTATATTCATATTCATCAAGATCTTTCTTAATAGGTTGCAATGAATGAGACCAGTATTCCTTGTGTATTAGAGATTAATCCAAAAAAACTTCACCACCCAAATAATTAATCCAAATATATGGTGTTTTTACTATGGTTATTACATATTCCTTTTGGGTGTCATCGAAATATCCGTATTTCTAATCTATTCCCCAAATTTCTTATTTGTTTAGTAATTAGGTTAATAGCTAAAAATACAACAAAAAATTGATAAAGAAACAAAAAATTTAGGTTACATATTATTATCTAATTAGATAATAATATGTAACAATTTACATTTCAATCATAATAGGCTCTATTTAGAATCGATTATAAAAAATTATTTTAATTTATTTAAAATAATCTTCGTTTTTTGCATCTTTTCTTAAAATTCACTTTTTCAAAGTGTATTAATCCGCTCTCAATATTTAATCAAATCAATTTAGCACTTGACATGGAGGTAACTCCAAGGTGTATGATGGAAATAATACAAGGAGAGTATCAAATTAAAAACCTGAAAAATTGATATTTTATTAGCTATTGAAGAAAGTGCAACATTAGATAAAATAAAGTATATGGTAGTCAGTGCTTGTGTTGATTTTGATCCATGGATTCCTTTAGTAAATGGGCACATATAGAAGGTACTTCCAGTAATTACTATTTTCACTCTTACAGTTACAGGCTCTGAAATGAATGGAGAAGGAACCAGATAATTATTGGGTGCAAGCGAAGCTGATGTTGTCTTTTTCATGGCCTTATCCTTCTAACACCCAGATGGTTAGAATATTATCTCGATGAAAACACAGTTGAAAGATACTATCAATTTGGAACAAATGTACTTGAAATTGATACTAATATGGAACCAATTGATGTGGCAAAAAGATATTGAGGGAATCTTTAGAATGTGTCTATGATAATATGGATAATATGAGGGGGTAAAATTAGATGAACAAAGAAAAAGATTCTATTAGAAATATGTATGTTATAATTTTTGGAATAACTTTGATAGTAGTTTTAGGTATAGCAGGTTTAACGCCTGTGCTTCCTTTAATAAAAAAAACCTTTGATGTTACCGAACAACAAATAGGTCTTTTTATAGCTTTTTTTAATATTCCTGCTATTTTTCTAACTCCTGTGTTTGGAATCTTAGCAGATAGATATGGAAGAAAAAAGTTTTTAGTTCCTCTGCTCTTTTTATGTGCTATTTCTGGTGTGTTAAGTGGTTTTACCAACAATTTTAATGTTTTGCTCTTTCTGAGATTACTAAATGGGGTTGGAGCGGGTGCTTTAGGAGCTTTAAACATCACTCTTATAGGAGATCTTTTTAATGGTGAAGAAAGATTAAAAGTTATAAGCTATAACGAAATTGCAGCAAACTTAGGATTTGCATTATTTCCCGTTTTTGTTGGGTTATTGGCTCTTTTAAGTTGGCGATTTCCTTTCTTTTTATTTATATTGGCTGTTCCAATAGCTATTTTTACTTTAATATACTTAGAAGATTCCAAACACGAAAAAACTGAAAGTTTTACAGGATATTTCTCCGAACTATTCAGAACATTGAAAGATATTAAAATACTACTTATTTATCTGGCGGGTTTTTCAACTTTTTTCTTTTTTAGTGGAGCTTATTCAACGTATTTTCCATTTTTATTAGAAAACAATTTTGGATTTACTCCCCTAATTACTGGATTTTTGATGATGATCGTATCTTTTTCAGCTGCAGTTACTTCTTCTCAAATAGTTAAACTTAACAAAAGATTTACTGGCAAATGGTTACTAACTCTATCTTATCTTTTTTTTGGTTTTGCACTTTTATCAATGATACTCTCAAAAAATGTAATAGGGCTAATTATTTCACTTATTCTTTATGGAATCGGACATGGTATAAATCTGCCTAGCTTACATTTATTAACTATCGATTTAACTAATCAAAAAAGTCGTGGAGCCGCTATTTCTTTTAGAGAAGTATGTTTTAAAATTTCAGGATCTATATCTCCAATAATGATGGGATCGCTATACAGTGTAAGCGGATTAAATTTAATTTATTTATTTTCAGGATTTTATTCTTTGATGTTTTTTGTGTTCCTGTTTTTTACATTTAAAAAAATATAAAATTAAATTTAATTATTGTATGAAAATTTTTAGAAAGAAAGTATAGGTTTTTAAGGAAAAATAAGTTAAGTTCTGTGCATTGAAATTTCTGAAGACAGTATTTTTCTTAAAAAACTACGGAGGAATTACCTCCGTAAAGAAAGAAAAATATACTATCTTTTCTTTTTCAAGAATGAGAGGTATATGCGGCTTTAAAAAAATATAAGATCCATTTTTTTATCTAATAACATTTTATTATGAAACATGTTACAATGCAAATTTAAATAATTATATTTAACGGAAGATAGAAGAAAATATTCAAAAATATTTAAACAAATTATTCATTTTTATTGGTATTTAAAAGGTAATGTAAAATATTTTGTGCAAGAAAGGCCCCATTTTTTTTTATTTTTTGTCTAAATGATATAATCTTATAATGAAATTAAAGAAAAGAAGTCCAATAAACATCCCAGATATTTTTCAAAAACTCTAAAAAAGCAAAACTGGAGACTTTTCTAAAGGTTATTTGGCTTATTATTTAGTTATTAGTGTTTTTAATGTATTTGGCTTGATACTTGTTTTATCTTCTTTGGTTGCTATTGGAGGTCGTAACTGGAGAATTTTTTTGAAATTTAAAGGTGGAAAAAAGGCATGGCTAAAACGAGGGGTATACTGTTTGCTTCTAAGTACGAGGTAAGTAATACTTTTCTTTGTTCTTTATTTAATCATTACTTTATGGCCATTGGTATTGTTATGACTGTTTTCTTAGTGTGGTTATGTTCATTATTTCCTATATTTAATTTCAATTCAATGTTGATTTTTCTTCTTTTTTATTGATTCTGATAAAACATTATGAAAATTTCAAAAAAATATTAAGGGAACTAAATATAAGATAAATGAAATGATATAAAAGAAATAAACGAGGGATCAGGATGATTTATAAATACGTATCTTTTAGTATTTTAAGTGGGGTTACACTCTATTTATTTGTTCTAACCGCAGTGTATTCTGTGAGAAATAATTTTTTTGTATTTTTTATTTTGTTGTTTCTATCTCTTGGGATAGTTTATTCGATTTTTGAAGAATCAAAAAACTTAAAAAAAATCAAGAACAAAAAATTTAACTTTCAATTTTTATCTTTTATATCAGTCGTAATTGGTGGACTAAGTGCGTATATACTGAACATATATTTGAATCAAGGAGCTATAATTGCGGCAAGCATTGTTGGAATTATAGGGGCACTTTTTGTTAACGAAAAAGCTATTCCAATTTATACAGGAGCATTTGTAGGTATGGTTTCTCCAGAACTTTTACATGATTTTTACCATATTTTGATTGCTTGCATTATAGCTGGTTTCATTTTTGAGTTAGCAAAAGATGTTTTCAATGGAATTGGAGGAAAGTTGGGAACAATTGCTTTTAGCTCTTGGATACTTCTTTTTATTACTTCAAATTTAAAAATTATTAATCCAGTTATTACCCATGTTGTAGGTTATGAAATATTTTTAATAAGTTTGGTAGGTGTTTTATCTACCTATTTTTTGCATATTTATATGAAAAAAGATTTAGTTGGATCATCTGCATTAGTAAGTTTGTTGGGGGCATTACTTTTACCTGAAATATTTCCACAAAGCGGAGAGAATTTATCTGTACTTTTGATGGCGGCAACTTTTGCTGGTATGAGTTCTGATGATAGAATAGGAAATTTTTATGAAATTTTTTTGGTTACCTTCTTCGTCGCCCTTTTCTTCATTTACAGTTATACCCATTTGGGCGGTGGAGGAGGAAAATTAGGAACTATTGCCTTTGGTTGTGTTTTAGGTTCTAAGGGAATAATAAAAATAGTAAAAACCATGTATAGGTATAAAATAAAGAATTGATACACTTATGATTTTAACAATTTTTTCAAATGAATTGCTTCTCTGTTTTTGTTTTTAGTTTTTTAGACTAAACATCTTTACTTTTCTTTAATTCGGTAGGTTCTTTTTTAAATTTTCATCGGTTCTTTTACCTATTATTTCTTTTGGTAAAAAAGGCCTTTGAAAAATAATGGAATATTTCTTTCTTGGAAAATAGGTATTTGAAGGTTTAATAAGATATTCAATTTTAAATTTGGGCGTTTAAAAATATTCAAATCTTATTTTTAGAAACTTTTTAATTTCTAAACTATCTAAAAGAAACAAAGGCATGGTATCGTTTCAAAGAAATTTAGTTGTGTTCTAACCAATTCTTTTCACGGACATTCAATATGCTAAATATTGACAAAATATTTTTTTAGTGATATAATCTTTCCTGAAGTTTGAAGTTATTTATTTGAAAAGAATCTTGAAGTATAAAAGAGACAGTAATTCCGGGTTAGCTCAACGGCAGAGCGGGTGGCTGTTAACCACTAGGTTGGGGGTTCGAATCCCTCACCCGGAGCCATTTTTCATCCCCTCGATTTTCTTTTTGAAATATTAAGGGACCTATATAGGTCCCTTTTCTTTTTTGAAAAAAGTAATTAAGTTTAAAGGTATGGTATAATATTTAAAATAAGAATAGTGAGTAGATGCTTTAGAAATAAAAATTTTTGGAAAAGTTGGGAAATAAAATTATGAATTTATTGTTTTTAAAATACTTTGTTTGTGATATAAAGCTCGTGTAATTGTCGCGTTGCAGAAGGAAAATTGTGAACTCAGATAAAACTGTTAAATAAGAGAATAAAGATCGATTTCCTAAAATTTTTAATTACTAAATTACTATAAGAGGTGATAATTTTGAATACACCTGTGTTTTCTAAAACTCTGAAGAAAGCAAAAGATGAGTTTGACAAAATACATAATTTTTTAGTTAGAGATCCCGTTGTTAAAGAAACACTTTTTACTTCTAACTCTAAAGTTTATACTTTCTTAAGAGTTTTAAACGTCTTTTTTTCTTTTGTCGTTTTTATTCCCATTATTGGTAGCTTTTGGAATTTCAACTTTCCACATTTTCTTGGCTATCTTTTAAGTGCATTTGGAGTTTATTTGACGTGGATATTTGAATGGGTAACCAAATCTACAATTCTTGAAGAAATACGAACAATAACCATAATACAAATTAGTTTGCATAGTGTTTTTGGGATGTGGTTCGAATTTTACAATAATATTGAAATTTATGATTTTATTTTACATGTAACAGGGGGAGTTTGGCTTGTATTTTTAATATTTCCGATAGTAATGGGAACAGAATTGATTTGGACGAAGATGAAAATGCCTTTTTTTTATTTAAAAGTCCTTGTTATAACAATATCGATAGTAATGACCTTGGGTGTATTTTGGGAAATAAGTGAATTTGTTTCTGATTTAATGTTTAGAAATTATCCGGGATATAGACTTGCTCAAGAAGATAGCCTTTTTGACACAATGACTGATTTTATAGGGAATTTTTTGGGGGCGATTATAGGATCTCAAATTTTTTGGTATACCTTAAAAAAGTTAAATACATCAAGAGATATAGATTCTCTTTTAGAAAGAATGGGCTCTTCGCTTAGGGATTATGTAAATTCCTTATAAATTCAAAGGCATATTTTTAAAAAAATTTTTCTAAAGTGTTTAAAATATCAATATAAGTTGGTACTAAAAGGATTAATATATTTCGAATTATTTAAAGCATAGAAAGGAGAAAAATGACGAATAATATCGATGACATATATGAAATATTGGATATGTATGAATCAGTAATGAGTTTGGTATCAGGTGCGATAATCAGAATGGATATTTCAAATGGAAGAATAATATTTTCTAATAATTTAAAGAATATTACTGGTTTGGGGAGCGATGAATTACCACGTAATGTTAACGAATTAAAAGCCTTGTTAGTCGAAGAAGATTTCGAAAAGTTATTAAATACCATTCATAATGTTGAATATAATACGGAATGGAATATAAGGGTTAAATTGAAAAAAGAAAGAGAGGGTTATGATGTTTTTGATTTGATAGGAAAAAAAGAAAAAAGAGAATTAAAAGACTTTGTTTATTTTGTTGTTAGAAATCCCAATCAAAATTTTGGTATATTTAGTCCAGATTTACTGTTTCCAAAAGATTTTTTTGATAATTCTACAGAAGCAATAGTCATTACAAATAGTCAAAACGAAGTTGTAAGGGTGAATAAATATTTTGTGGATATGACTGGATATAGTATGGAGGAAGTGTTAGGTAAAAATCCGAGCTTTTGGTCTTCTCAAATGCATGATAAAGAATTTTATGAAAAAATGTGGAGAGACCTTAAAACAAAAGGCTTTTGGAGTGGAATAATTTGGGATAAAAAGAAAAATGGCGAAATTCTCGCGTTGAGATCAAATATATTTGAAATAAGAGGAGCAAATAATCAATTAGTAGGTTATATAGCAATAAATTCTGATGTTACAAATAGGATTCAAAAAGAAAATGAATTAATTAAAAAAGTAAAGTATGATCCTATTACGAATTTACCCAACAAAAATCACTTATTAGAATATATAAATGAGGTCTCTTCGAAAAAATTAACGAAAAATAATTTTTCATTATTGTTAATAAAAATTTATGAGTATCACGAATTATTCGATGCATATGGTGCAGAAAAAGCTAATTTTGTGATAAAAAAGATTGCAGATAAAATAACCAAACTTTTAGAAAAGGAATTTTATTTAGCAAGATATTCTGATGAAGAGTTTTCAATATTTGGCGAATTTGAAAATATAGATCAAATTCAAAATTTAGCTGATAGTTTAATTAAAATTTTATCTGAACCAATTCTGGTTTTAGGTGAAAAAATATACGTAAAAGTTAGTATAGGAATTAGTATTTATCCTAAGGATTGTCAAAGTCTTGAAGATATAATAAATAAAGCTCGAATAGCTTTAAGTAGGTCGTTAGAAGGAAATTACTCTTTTTATTCTAAAGAAATATCTAACCATATCAAGTCTGAAAAAACATTGGAAGTTCAACTATATGAAGCTTTGAAAGATAATCATTTTTTCTTGCAATATCAACCACAGGTTTCTTATGAAAGTAAAACAATAATTGGTGCTGAGGCTTTGATTCGGCTGAAAAATATAGATGGATCTGTTAATCTACCGCTTTCTTTCCTAAGAGTAGCTGAAAAAAAGCGGCTTTTAGATAAAATTGACGAATATGTTTTAAAAAAAGTTATTAAAGCGATTAAAGAAATTAATAGAGAAAATAGTAAAAAAGAGGTTAGAATTTTTTCAAACGTGTCTAAAGATTTTTTTGACAGAGAAGATTTTGTGAATATAATTTATAAAATATTATTAGATAATGATGTGGATCCTAAATATTTGGGCATAGAACTGACAGAAAATATTTTTATTAGAGATTTTTATTCTGCTCAAAAAAAGATAAAATCACTAAAAGAAATGGGTGTAAAAATAGCTTTAGATGATTTTGGAACCGGGTATTCTTCTTTGTCATATTTGAGTAAACTTGATATTGATAAAATAAAAATAGATAAAAGTTTTATGGACAATCTTTTTCAAAGTAGCCAATCTAAGAAATTAGTATCAACGATCATTTATTTAGCCAAGAGTTTGGATATGGAAGTTATCGCAGAAGGAGTTGAAAGCTCGGAACAATTAGAATTTTTAAAAGAGAAAGAATGTTATGAAATACAAGGATATTATTTTAGTCCGCCAGTTTCGTTAAGTGAATTTAAAAAGTTATTATATAATCATTCGAAAATATAGAGAGTTTATAAACGAATATTTTCTAAAAATAAGCATTTGAATTTATGATGGGTCCATGGCGGAGCCCTTTTCTACCTGGCTACAAGTACCGAAAAGGTTAAAAAAATTAAGAATTAGTAAGGTTTAGAACTGATGAAGTATTTTGTAAAAATCAATTCTAAAGCATATATATAATAAGGATTTTAGAATTTCTAAAGTGAGTATAAGTCAAGTTTTTAAGGAGGTTGAAATAATAATTGATAATAATGTAAAAGAAAGGATAAAAAATATACAAATTGAAATGAAAGAAATAATTGGAGATAAACACTTATATATCGCTTTTTCTGGAGGTATGGATAGTACTGTAGTAGCCTTACTTGCAAAAGATACTTTAAAAAAAAATAGAATTACTTTGGTAAATGTTTGTTTTGGCGCTTATTCTTATTCTAAAGGTCTTGAAGCTGTTTTAAGTGTAGCTACTCAATTAGGTATAAGGCTTTTTTTTGTACGTGGCGAGGAAGAGCAAGAAAGTATTATGTATCACGGTCCCAACTGCAATCAATGTACAAGGGTCGTCAAAATAGGTAAAGTTAAAGAGTTTTCGTATAAAGGTATAATTGCTTCAGGAGCAAATAAATCTGATTCATGGGGAAATACAGGCATTAAATTTTTAGATGGAATATATTCTCCACTTATAAATTTGAATAAAGATGAAATAAAAGAGATTTTGGATTATTATGAATTCACCATCCCAAAAATTGGAGAAAACAATATCAGAGAAGGATGTAAATATAAACATTTATTAAAGATGTCTGTTAGTAATATTTATCATTCACGTGCAGATGTAATTGCTAATGAAATAATTCATGATGTGTTAGATTTCTATGATGTGAAAAGAGAAATTGCAAATGTGAAAATAATCGGACCTTTATCTAAGAACGTTGCTTTAATAAATATAAAACCGTTACCTGATCGAAAAATTTTAACAGAAATATTATCTATATTGGAGAGAGAGGAAAGTATAGATTTTGTAGATATTGTTGATAAGCCTTTGAAATTAAAAATTCTTGCAAATCCCGGAATTTATAACAACGATGAATCAAAGTATTGGGTCTTAAATGGCAGATTAGCTCCTGAATTTGCTATGCCCATATCCGCTGAATGGATTAAAAGTACTAATAAAAAACTTTGGACTTTTGCAGTTATTGATTATGAAAAATTAGACAAATAAATAATACTTCCTTAAAAAAGGAAGTATTATTTTTGGTCGGGACGACTGGACTTGAACCAGCGGCCTTTGGTTCCCGAAACCAACGCGCTACCAACTGCGCTACGCCCCGAAAAATAAAGTCTATATTTTATTTTACCATATTTTCTTTTGAATGTGAATTGCTTAAATGGAATCGCAATTCGCATGTATAATTAACAAAATTTCGTCATATCATGGAATGTTGTTATAAAGGTTTATTGTTTAGTATTTTTTCTATTTCTTGTATAACATCATCGGTTAGTTTTTCTTTAATTTCTGAAGCTTTTATATTTTCTTTTACTTGTTGTGGATTACTTGCTCCTGTTATGACAGTGCTTACATTCGGATTTTTAAGTATCCATGCTATAGCGAGTTGAGCCATTGTTGCGTCTAAGTCGACGGCAATTTTGGTTAGCTTTCTTACCTTTTCGATATTTTCTTTGGATAACAAGCCATTTCTTTCTATATCTTCTTTCAAACCTTTAAACTTTGCAAGTCTGCTATTTTCTGGAATTCCTTCATTATATTTTCCTGTCAAGACACCACTTGCTAATGGACTCCACGTTGTTAATCCTAAACCATATTTTTCGTAAAGGGGCTTAAATTCTTTTTCTACCTTTTCTCTAACAAACATATTGTATTGAGGCTGTTCCATACTTGGAGCGATTAAGTTTCTTTTATCGGCAATTGTATAGGCTTCTTCTAACTGTTTTGCATTCCATTCAGAAGTTCCCCAGTAAAGAGCTAACCCGTTTCTGATAATATAATCCATTGCAAATACTGTTTCTTCTATAGGTGTCGTTGGGTCGGGACGATGACAAAATATAAGATCAACATAATCTAACTGTAATCTTTTAAGAGAATTCCATATTCCTTCTAAAAGATGCTTTCTTGAAATTCCTATATCATTTGGCCCTTTTCCACCCCAAAATATTTTCGTTGAAATTACAAGGTCTTCTCGTTTATATTCTTTTATAGCCATTCCCATCAGGGATTCAGAAAGTCCGTTTGCATAAGCTTCTGCATTATCAAAGAAATTGACTCCGTTTTCAAAAGCTGTTCTTAAGCATGCTTTTACTCCTTCTGTATCAAGTTGATTTCCAAAAGTCAACCAAGAACCAAAAGAAATTTCACTAACTTTGATTCCTGCTTTTCCAAGATTGTTGTATTTCATTATATTCCTCCTTTACGAAATAAATTTTACTGTCTTTAGAAATTTTGAAGTTTCTCTAAACCCGTTATAAATTCAAACGCTTATTTTTCAAAACACTTCATTTGTGAAATTCTTAGAAATAAGTTAGTTTATTGTACTTACTTTATTATATCACATAAATAGTTTGCAAAAATATTTAATTCAATATGGTATAATTTTTAGTAAATAATTCAAAAAAGAAGGAATATAATGTATTATTTGTCGATTTTATTTTTAATACTTATTATTTTAATAGCTTATGTTTATTGGCATGGTATAAGAATAGCTATTTATATAAGAAGGATGGATAAAAATAAAGATAAAGTAAGAATATTCCGACCACCGAAACCAAATTATGTAATATTGAGTAGATTTAAGGAGAATTTACTTGAAATAGCATTAGATTGTTTAGAAAAGGAGATGGAAAAAAACGAAGTTTTAAGTGTTTTTATAGAACAGATTCCAGTTTTTTTGAAAGCGGATTCTTGGAGTTTTTTATTGACGCCGGAAAATGATGAGTGGAGATTTTTAAGTTGGAACAAAAATTTAGATTTTTTACCGTTAGATCAGATTGCCAAGTCTGTCAAAGACAAAGGTAAACATATAAAAATTATATTGGAAACTAAAAGGTCGCTGTTTTATAAAGATATTAAAAAGAATGACTTTTGGGACAATTCTAATGCAGTAACAATTTCATGGATGGGAATTCCAATATATGTAGATGGGCAAATTGTAGGAGTTTTGAACATAGACTGGTTTAAAAAGCGAAAAGTATCTAAATCGGAAATAGAACTTTTAGAAACGTTTTCAAAGGAAATATCAAGAATTCTAACAAAAATATTTAGGTTAAATGACTTGTTATTGAATTCTAATTTGGACCCTTTAACAGAAACTTATAATAGAAGAGCTCTAGAAAAATATCTCCAAAATCATAATGTACCTTCCCACCTTGTAGGGGTAGTTTTTTTAGATATAGACAACTTTAAAGAAATTAACGATAATTTTGGCCATATTATAGGAGATCAGACGCTTAAAATAATAGTAAAAAGGATTAGGAACGTAATAGATTCTAAAGATATTATTTTTAGGTATGGTGGGGATGAATTTGTATTGATATTAAATAACATAAAAATTAAAGAAGACATTGAAAAAATATTGAAAAGAATAAAATCTTTTGTGAGCGGCCCTATTACTTTTGGGGAAGTTTCATTAATAGTGTCTTTTAGTGCGGGTTATGCAGTTGTACCCGAAGAAGCTGCTAATATTCAAAAAGCGATTGAGATAGCAGATAAAAAGATGCTTCAGGAAAAATAACATGAAAGGGAGTGATCTGAATAGGAATGTGGCTTATAGTTTTGCTTGTTTTGTCGGTTGTTTTCATAATTTTTGCCACTGCTAAATTAACTCTTCATCCTTTCTTAGTTTTGCTTTTTACTGCCGTTTTATTTGGCTTATTTTCTGGAATGAATTTAACAGATATTATTGATTCTATTACGAATGGTTTCGGTGGAACTTTAGGGAGTATAGGGATAGTTATAGCTGCTGGTACCATTATAGGTACTTTTCTTGAAAAATCAGGTGGCGCATTTAAAATGGCTGAAGCTACTTTAAAACTTACAGGAGAAAAAAGAGTTCCTTTGGCTATGGCTATTATTGGTTACATCGTTTCTATTCCTGTTTTTTGTGATTCGGGTTTTGTTATCCTATCTCCTTTGAATAAGGCTATTACCAAAAAAGCAAAATTTTCTCTTGCAACAACCGGTCTTGCTTTAAGTTTAGGGTTATATGCTACCCATACTATGGTGCCTCCGACTCCTGGGCCTATAGCTGCTGCTGGTATTTTGGGTGCGGATTTAGGACTTGTTATTTTAATTGGGCTAATCGTTTCTGTTCCTTCAATGCTTGTTGGTGTTTTCTATGCTAATAGAATGGGAAAAAGAATTTACATAGAACCAGAACCAGAATTAAGTGATAAAGAAATACAAGAAAGAACTAAAAAAGCTCCTTCTACTTTTAATTCTTTTATGCCTATAGTACTTCCAATAATTTTAATACTTTTGAAATCAATCTCTGATTTTCCTACAAGACCTTTTGGAGACGGTGCAATAAGAACTTTCTTTGGATTTGTGGGTAATCCAGTAATAGCATTAATGATAGGGGTATTAATAGCTTTTACGTTACCTAAAAAATTAGATAAAAAAATGTTATCTTCTAGTGGATGGGTTGGAGAGGGATTATTAAATGCTGCTTCAATTATTTTGATCACTGGAGCAGGTGGAGCATTTGGTAGGATTCTTCAAAATTCTGGGATTGCTGATGTATTAGGAGAAAGTTTAGCGACCATTAATTTAGGTATATGGCTCCCATTTATTGTTGCTGCAGCGATAAAATCTGCTCAAGGTTCTTCTACTGTATCTATAATAACAACTGCCTCATTAATGGCACCACTCATGGGAACTTTAAATTTAACGAGTCCTGTAGCTATTGCGTTGTCTGTGGTAGCTATTGGTGCAGGTTCAATGGTTGTATCTCATGCTAATGATAGTTATTTTTGGGTTGTATCACAATTTTCAAAAATGAGTGTAAATCAAGCTTATAAACTTCAAACAGTAGGAACATTGGTAGAAGGTCTTACAGCAGCGATTATAATCTGGATAATGAGTCTGATAATTTTGTAAGGGGTTGATTTTTTGAAAAATTTAGGGGAAGATGCAATTAGAATTATAAATAACTCTATTGAGTCTGTTTTACCAGATAAGGCTGTAAGAGAAGAGATTGAAAAGCTGAATTTCAACGGCAATGTATACTTAGTCGCTATTGGTAAAGCTGCATGGCGAATGGCTAAGGCAGCAAAAGATTCACTTGGGGATAAAATAAAAGATGGAATAGTTATCACAAAATATGGTCATTCAAAAGGGAAAATAGAAGGTTTAAAAATATATGAAGCAGGACATCCTATACCGGATGAGAATACAATAAATTCAACTAAAAAAGTTGTTGAGTTAGTTATGAATTTAGGGCAAGAAGATACTATATTATTTTTAGTTTCGGGAGGAGGCTCTGCACTTTTTGAACTTCCTGTAGAAGGGATAAGTTTGGAAGAACTAAAAAAAATGACGGATTTATTGCTTAAATCAGGGGCAAATATTGTAGAAATAAATACTATAAGGAAACGTCTTTCTCAAGTAAAAGGTGGGAAGTTTGCAAAGTTAGTGGAGCCAGCAAAAATCTACTCGCTTGTGCTCTCGGATGTTTTAGGAGATAGGTTAGATAGTATAGCCTCAGGACCCGCTTATCCTGATTCTACTACAGTTAAAGATGTGGAAGAAATTATTGATAAGTATAAGTTAAATCTTTCCGAACATGTTATAAACGCTTTAAAAAAAGAAACTCCAAAAGAATTGAATAACGTTGAAACAAGAATTATAGGAAGTGTGTCAAAAGTTTGTGAAAGTGCAGAAAAGATCGCTAAAAGTTTAGGATACAATACTTTGATTTTGACAACAACATTAGATTGTGAAGCAAAAGAAGCGGGATCATTCTTAGCTTCAATTGCAAGAGAAGTCAAAGAAAAAAATCGGCCTCTAAAAAAACCTTGTGCAGTAATATTGGGAGGAGAAACAGTCGTACATGTTAAAGGTAAAGGGGTTGGTGGGAGAAACCAAGAATTAGTACTTTCCGCAGCTAAGGGTATAGTTAATTATGAAGATATTATAATTGTTTCAGTGGGGACTGATGGAACGGATGGGCCAACAGATGCTGCTGGTGGCATAGTGGATGGTATGACTGTGAAAAGATTGATAGAAAAAAATATAGATATAGAAGAGGTCCTCAATAATAATGATTCTTATCATGCATTGCAGAGTATAGATGGTTTAGTTATAACCGGTCCTACAGGAACTAACGTAAATGATTTGACTTTTATATTATGTAGTTAATTTAAGTTTTTGTATAAATTCATAGGTTAGCCTTGCTGTAAGACCCCAGATAATATAATCTTCATAGATGTAAAAATAAACAGGGTATTTACCTATACGCCAGTTGTAATTTTTACCGTTGGGGATAAGTTCGTAAGGAAACCCTTCATCCGTCTCATTTGTTAAGTAAGTATCGTGTTTCAAGGGATCGTGATTTAGGAAATAATCCAAAGGTATGGTAAATATTTTTTCTACTTCTTCATTGGGTTTTATTTTATTGACATCTACTTTTAAAAATCCAACATAAGAATATATTAAATAATTAAAGGGAGTTAGCAGATAATCTGCAGCTCCTATTAAATCTATATTTTCTGGTTTTAAATTTAATTCTTCACAACATTCCCGTATAGCTGCTTCTTTTTGGGTTTCGTTCCTTTCAATTTTTCCTCCTGGAAAAGATATTTCTCCAGGCTGCCTTTCTAAATTCTTAGATCTAAGCTCATATAATATATGTAAAGTTTCATCTTTTTCAACTAAAGATATTAAAACTGAAAAACAGTTTTCGACACCAATAGGTTTGGGAATATAATTGCTAAAAATATTTTTAATTTTGTTTATATCCATGTAATCACCATATCTACCAAAATCTTTCTGTCAATAATTTTGCAATGGCTTCTAAGAAATTATGATCGTCACTGTCAAAAGATGCTTTATTATGGCTGTCTATATCAATTTCTCCCACGATCTTTCCTTTTTTATCAAAAATAGGAACAACAATTTCAGATTGCGTTTTGGGACTACAAGATAAGTAATTATCTTCTTTACTTACATCATCCACTATAAAAGTGGTTTTGGTACTCGCCGCCTGTCCACATATACCTTGACCAAATTTTATCTTTGTGTGTTCAGTAGGTTCTCCTACAAATGGACCTAATGTAAGGGAGTCTTTTTCTTTTTCATCCACAAGATAAAAACCCACCCAATTGTAATATGGTATCCTTTCAGCTAATAGTTCACAAATTATTTTTAGAACCTGGTTTCTATCTTTATAATTTTTGTCTGTAATAATTGTTTTTATTTTATCGTACAATATCCAAAAGTCAGCCTTTTTTTTATTAGGAGAAGTAAAATTTATAAAAGTTGTTATCGCCTCTTCTATGATCTTTCTTGGGTTTATTTTGTCTTTGTTGAAATACAAATATAATATATCTACGACGATTATTGTTCCTTTAAAAGAGTCTAAAAATAAATATGGTTTGTCACCTAAAAAGACACTCAAATAAACTGCAAAATCTCCCCTATTTAGTTGAAACTTTTCGGAATATTTCGTCAAGTCTTCTATAATATCTGATTTTAAATTTCTTATAATCTCCTGTTTATACCAAAAAGCTTTATCTAAATCTCTTCTTCCTATCTCTTTCAGTTTTTTGACAATATCTTCATCTTTTAAGTTTGTTTTTTTGACGTATATATCAACAAAATCAAACAATTTTTTATAACTTTTCCAAAAATCTTCCCAATTTTCTTTAGGATAAGTTAATATTTCAAAAAAATCATCTGTAAAATCTCTGAAGACACTTCTCATTAAATTTTATCCTCCCTTTTACTTAAAAAATACCCACTTTAGAAATTACAAAATCCTTATTACATATATGTTTTAGAATTAATTTTTTTACAAAATATCTCCTCAGTTCTAATCCTTATTAATTCCTAATTTTTTAACTTTTTCGGTACTTGTACCGAGAGAGGGGGGGAGGGCTCCGCCCTGAACCCATTTTAAATTCAAAACCTTATTTTCTAAAAATCTTTATTTATAAAATGCTTCTGCAATTCTAATTTTGACAAATTAACTTTTTTTTAAGTTCTTTACTACGCATATCGAAAGAGAGAGGGTGGGCTCCGCCCTGGACCCATTTTAAATTCAAAAGCTTAATTTTTAGAAAATTTTCATTTTTAAAGTTCCTAACTTAAAAAAGTTATCTACTTTAAAAATTGTAAGACTTAAGTTTTGTCAATGTTTTAGTTTTAAATTTTTTCAAAAATATCTCTATAAATCTAATTCTTACTAACTACGAATCTCTTTAAGTTCGTTGGTATTCATACCGACGTATAGGAGGAGAGTTCCACCCTGAATTGACTTAAATTTAAGAGTTTAATTTTCAAAAATCTTCCTTTCTAAAGTCCTAACTTAATCTCTCATTTAAAAAATTATATCAAAATTACTTTACAAAAAAATATAAAAAACCACCTTTATTAAATAAATATAATAAAAAATCAGGTGGCTTTAATTGGTGCCGAGGGCGGGACTTGAACCCGCACGAGTTCATAACTCATAAGATTCTGAATCTTACGCGTCTACCACTTCCGCCACCTCGGCAAAAATATTTAATTTATTCTTTATAAATTATACTACGATAAACATTAATTGTAAATACTAAAGAACTTACAAAAAATATTATAAAGTTAGCTTAACGAACTATTAGAAATTTAACTTTTTATAAATTATATATTAACTATATCAATGTTTTTGCGTTACTTTATAAGTATTAAATATTGTTTGAAGTATATAATTTAATGCTTTCAAAAATTATAGGAGGTTGGATAAATTGGAATTAACGCACCTTATTAGAACAGCAGCAAAATTATTAGAAACTCCATTTTTGGTTCTTGATACTTCTTGTGTCAAAGAGAACTATTTTAGATTGAAGAATTCAATAAATAACGTTGAAATTTTTTATGCGGTCAAAGCGAATTCTCATTCAAGTATCTTAGAAACATTGAGAGATTTAGGATCTTCTTTTGATGTGGCTTCAAAAGGAGAAATAATAAAGTTGATGGACATAGGTGTTTCTACAGATAAGATGAGTTTTGGAAATACTATAAAGAAAGAGAAAGATATAAAGTTTGCTTGGGAAAATGGAGTTGAGTATTTTGCTGTGGATTCTGAAATGGAAGTTGAAAAAATAGCTAGGAATGCTCCAGGTGCAAAGGTATATGGAAGGTTGGCAATGAGTTCCAATGACTCTGAATGGCCGCTTTCTGGTAAATTTGGTACGGATGCCGATCATTTAATAGATATCTTAAAATATGCGAAAAGAAAAGGATTGGTTCCATACGGTGTTTCTTTTCATGTTGGTTCTCAATCATATAATAAATATAAATGGAAGGAAGCTATATTAACTGCGAGCGAAGTATTTGAAAAACTTCATAAGGAAAGAATCGATTTAAAAATGTTAAATTTGGGTGGCGGAATACCTGTACAACATACGAAACCTGTTCCATCGGTTGAAGAAATAGGTGCAATAATAAATGAATCAGTAAATGAATATTTAGGTTGGGTTGATGGATTGAGAGTCATTTCCGAACCCGGTAGATCCATGGTAGGAAGTGCTGGTATAACTGCCTCAAGGGTGCTTTTAAGAAGTAGAAAAGGAACTCAAACATGGGTATTTTTAGATGTTGGAGTTTTTCATGGTTTGATGGAAACTATAGAAAATTTCAGATACGAAGTAGTAGTTGAGGGGAAAGAAAATTCTGAGACTATGACCATGACATTAGCCGGGCCAACTTGTGATAGTGTAGATACGATATATGATGAAATTGACCTTCCTATTGATATTGATTATAGCGATATTGTTTATTTTATTAACACCGGAGCTTATACTAATGAATATGCGACATATTTTAATGGAATAGAACCAGTAAAAGTTTATACTGTACAAGAATTAGAAGAAATGTTGAAAGGTGAATTTTTGGAAAATACAGAAAGAGTGTAACAGAAGCATATAAGTAAGGTTATCAAAAAGTGGGTGCATAAGCATCCACTTTTTTATTTAATATTTAAAAAAATATTTTAGATTATTTATAGGGATTTTAGAACTTTAGAAATGAGAATTTTCTAAAAATAAGTTTTTGCATTTAAAGTAAATTCAGGGCGAAGCCCTCTCCCCAACTCTTTGGTACAGGCACCAAAAAGTTAAAAAATTCATAGTCAATAAAGATTATAGTTATGGAGGTATTTTATGAAGAGTTGAACAATGAACTATTGATAAAATATGAATTTTAGAATTTCTAAAGACAGTATAGAGTATTTAGAAAAGGAATTTTTAAATTTATACGAGCCTTTGGGATTTTAAAAAGAGC
>NZ_AZRK01000004.1 GCF_002895485.1 Petrotoga sp. 9PWA.NaAc.5.4 | reverse complement strand
AAGTGTTATCTTAGCTTTTTAATTTTTTCTAAATTAATGTAAGAAATATAATTTAATTGAGTTCGTTAGTATAAGAAAGAAGATAAAGAAGATATAGTATATAAATCACTCAAACATCTTTAACGTTTCAACAAGTTCTTCTCTTTCTTTTCCTTCAAAAACATAGAACGAAATTGCTGAGGGAATCCTCTTTAACGTGTATTCCTTTACAAATTGATCGATTTCTTTTGGCACCTTTGGCGTTAATTCTTTTGGTATGTTTTTTATTTCATAATACCTTCCATAGTTCATTATGTACCTTTCTATTATATCTTTTTGTTTTGAATTAGCTTTTATATAGTTTTCAATGAACTCTTGTAAGTGTATCTTATTTAAATCTTTCATGAACCTTTTTACAAGCTCTTTCCTTGCTAAATAAAAGGGATGTTCTTTGAAGGTTATATCTTTGTTTGTGTATGTTTTTTGTTCTTGGTTGTTTGTAAGTAATGAATCAACATCTAACTTTGGAGTTTTTTCAAATATTGAGTTTATTAACTCTCTTGTGTAATAATCACATCTTTCTTTGATTAAACTTCCACTTTCTATGCCTTTAATCACTTTTTCTAATTTAACCTCTTGCTTGTAATAATGAACAAGATACGAAGTAAAAAATTCTGAGAGTTGCTTTTCTATCTTTAACCTCATAAATTTGTAAAAGTTTTCTTCAAACTTTTGGTCTATATCTTTCTTTTTTAGTTCTTTTATTATTGGAATAGCAAGGGAACTGTTTATTTCAAACTCAAGATTCTCTATTATGTTTCTCAATGTATTTGGTTGAAGGTATTTTCTTTTTCCAGATAAGAAATCATTCAAAGTTCTTTTTGAGATATTTAATTCTTTAATAGAAACTTGTTCTTTTTCTATTTCTTGTTTTATAAAATTTCTTAAAGTCTTTGTGTTTAAATAATAATTGCTATCTAAATTAAAAACAAAGTATTTTAAATGATTGATACTTTTTCTACATTTTCTATTTAAAGCATTGTATCTTTCTTTATCAACCTTTGATAAACACTTTGAGAAGATAAAAGCTGTTTCATACACCATTGGATCGTTGTTATTTTTTTGCACTTGAAAGATAGTATCAAGCGAATTGAAAACTTTGTAATTATTATCGTCAAAGTAATAGGATGCATAAAATCCTAATGGAAGTGTAGAGTTTAAAGAAATGTTTTTATCTACATCTTTTAACCACCAACTTATGTTGTTTAAAGCTCCTACCATCCCAGATGGATGAGGTACATCCTTCAATGTCTTAAATGCTTGAATGTTTAACTTAGCTGCTTCTATATAATTTCCTTCATTCTTTTTTCCTCTAGCTTGTGAAATTAATATGAATCCTTTCACAGGAGCAATTTCTTCATATTTTTTACTCCAAAATCTTGTGAGTTGTATTTCTTCATTTGTATGATCTTTGTACATTTGATAATTATTACATAAAGCTTCAACAACTATTCCTCTTATAATTTCAGAAATATGATCAAACTTTATTCTTAATTCATTGTATATTTTAAAAACTTCTTCTATATTTCTTAATTTATTTGATATTGACATCTTTTCGCAGAGAAATAAGAAATAAATGGAAGTATTCTTTACTCTATTTATATTTTCATCTATTGTTTTTAAAGCTTCTTCGTATTCCATTTCCCAAACTAATTTCAGTACTTTTATATACTCTCTAATTCCTTTTTCTAATTTAAAATCATTTTCACTGTCGATAATATAGTTCAAAAAAGGTTTTGAAAATACACCAAAATCTAAAATGTGAACAAACTCTTTTATACGCATTTTAAAAGACCCCCAATTACACAATCTTTTTGTTACCTAATAGGTACAGAAAAATAATATATAAAACGCATCGTTTGAATGTTAACAGCTTACATAAAAATAAATTTTATTTTACAAAAATTATTATATCATAATTAGCATTAATTAAAGAGAAAGAAGAATATTTACTTCAAGCATCTTTAAAGTTAATGTTCATGTTAACATTATTTTTTAAAAAATCAAAAATAACAATCCTTTGTTCATGCATATTTTAGAAGTTGGTATGGTACTTGACAGTCATATGGTAAGTGATATGATAAGAAATAGAGAGAAGGTAATTGTGCAGTTAGTATTTAAAAGGTAGGTGAATTATTAGAAGGGGAGGATAGAGAGGATGAAAAAAATATTTGTTGTTTTTATTGTTTCACTTTTACTTTTAGGTGGAATAGTTGTATTTGCTGGAGAAGATGATAAGGATACGGTTAAAACAAATATGTTGGAAACTGGAGCTATTATGAATATTATTGAAGAAAGTTGGTAAATGTGTATTTTAAACTTTATGATTACCTATTTTTAATCATTCTATTATTCTTGGAAGTACAGTTACCAGATCTTAGTTTCTGATTGAACCCTTTTGATTAGCATTTACCTTTGAAAAATAGTCTTGCTTTTGACCTAATCAAAGATATTTACTAATTGAACTAAATAGTATGTTAAATCAGAAAGCACGTTTTTTAGGTAACAACCCAAAGTTTTGCAGAAGGTACAGGGTTTTTCATTCTCAAGATGAGCATATCTTAAAAAATTAAAAAGGATAAAAAACAAAAGAATAGGTTGCGCAGCATGTGTGGTTTGCTTATTTCCATATATTATATGTGCCGTTGATGGTCCAGTACCTATTGCTGATGCTGCAGGCTCAACCGCTGGTAGTAAAACTAGTTTAGCTTCAGCTTCTTTTATTTAATAAAATTCTACTCTTATGATTAGTTAAATGAACAGTCGATTGAGTAAGTAAATAAGAGAAGGTGAGTATAATCAAAATACTCTTCTTCTCTATTACCAAAGTTAGCTTATTTAAAAGGAGGCTCAAGAAACATGAATGTGAAAAATACTCAACTTGTGAAATTTGTTTTTAATTACATAAAACCAAGAATAAAATTATTTATTATATCTTTTCTTTTTTTAATTGGTTTATCGTTAATTTCTCTTTTGCCTCCCTATGTTACCAAGTTAGCTTTTGATGAAGGAATAATGATGAAAAACTTGAGTATTCTGACAAAATACGTTCTAATACTTGTTGTAATTTATATTTTAAAAAGTATATTTAATTATTTAAGTTCGGCACTTTTCACCATAGTTAGTCAAAACACTTTATTTGAAATAAAAAAAGATTTGACAAATCACATTATGAAATTACCTTTGGAATTTTTTTCAAATAGTGAAAGTGGTTACATTGTTTCAAGATTTGGAGAAGTTGATTCTTTAAGTCCATTATTTTCTATGCAAAGTTTCAAACTGATTCTGAGTATTTTTGAATTCATAGGAGCAATGGTAATCATGTTTTTAATGAATGTTAAGTTAACTATAATATTAGTCTTAATAATACCTGTATTCTATTTAATCACAAAAACCTTTGAAACCACTTTTGGTAAACTCACAAGTCAAACAATGGAAAAAGCAGCTACATTTCATGGTAAATTTCAGCAGTCAGTAAGTGGAGTTGAAGAAATAAAGAGAATGAATTTAGAAGATAAAGAAACTGAAAAGATAAACAAAATCAATAAAGATTATGTAAAATCTTCGATAAAATACAGTATCCTATTATCGGTTGGCTCTGAAGCTATTATTCTTCTTTCTTCAATTGTAAGTGTTCTTCTTCTCTATATAGGTGGAAAAGGTGTCCTCCAAGAAAGTTTATCAATAGGAACTTATATGGCATTTGTCGGATATTTTGGAAAATTATATGCTCCAGTAATCAATTGGAATTTAAGTATGTTTACTTTCAAACCAGCTTTTGTAGCTCTTGATAGAATCAAGGATTTCTTCTTAAAGTATCCACAAGAGAGTGAAACATCCGACAAAATAAAAATAAACGAAATAAATAATATAGAAATGAAAAATGTGACATTTAGATATCCTGATGGGAAAGAGAATGTATTAAATAATTTTAATTTAAAAACAAAAAGAGGGGATAAATTACTTTTGAAAGGACCCAATGGTAGTGGAAAGTCTACAATCATAAGGTTGATATTAGGTTTATATGGCAATTATGATGGTGAAATTTTAATAAATTCTATAGAGTTGAAAAACCTTTCAAAAAGATCTTTAAGAAGTAGAATATCAATAGTTTCACAGAAAATATTCTTATTCAACGATACCATAGAAAACAATATAAAAATAGTAGGAGACGTAAGTGAGGAAAAATACGAGACAGCACTAAAAAAATCCGGGTTAAAGCAGTTTATAGATAACCTTCCTTTAAAGGATAAGACCTTAGTAGGGGAAAATGGGGTAAAGCTTTCTGGAGGAGAAATACAAAAAGTAGCAATAGCGCGTGCACTTATAAAATCAGATTCCTCTGATTTATTTATTTTTGATGAAGCAGCTGCACATTTAGATAAAGAAACAAGAGAGTTAATTAAAACGTTTATAGGGACAGAATTATGTGAAAAAATATGCATAATAATAGACCACTCCGACTATTTTAATGACATATGCAATAGAACAATAAATTTGATGTTAAAGCAAAACAGTTGGAGTGAACAAAATGTCTAATTTTCTAAGATATCAGATTAATGAAGAAAACTTATATATATATGATAATGATTCGGGTTTAATTTTTAATATTAACAATCTTGTTAAATGTAATATGAGAATACATTAAAAATAAAAAGGTAAGTTATGACGGACTTTACTTTAGCAAAGAACAGTAAGAATTAATTGGAACCATGTTAGAAGAGATTAGGAACGTTTATAAAGAAGATTTTCTAAAAATAAGCATTTGAATTTAAAATGGTTAAACTACCCCGTCTGCTGCCACACCCTAGCTGTGACAAAGAGCATCGCATCCACATAAAGGTAGGTGGTTCGATGATTTTTCTCAATAACGTTGAAAAAAAGTTTGGAAAAACAAAAGTTTTAGATAACATTTCATTCGACATGCAAGAAGGAGATGTTATTGCTTATGTAGGACCAAACGGAGCTGGAAAAACGACAACTATAAAACTTATACTCGGACTTCTGAAACCCTCTGCTGGTGAAGTAAAAGTTTTCTGTGAAAATCCTTATTCAAGTTTGAACGCTCGAAAGAAGATCGATTTTGTATTGGATCATCCGGGGGTAGATGACGATCTAACAGCTTATGAAAATCTTAAATTTTATTCAATGGTATATCATGCAAAAATTAGTAATATAGATAACATTCTTAAAAAAGTTGAGCTTTACGACGTTAGAAATAAACTTGTTAAAACATTTTCAAGGGGTATGAAGCAAAGATTAACTATTGCGCGTTTATTCTTAAGAGAACCAAAAGCTATAATAATGGATGAACCAACAAGTGGGTTAGATGTAGATGGAAAACTTCTGGTAAGGGATCTTATCAAAGAGCTTACTTTAACTAAAATCCCGATGTTGATAAGTTCTCATGACCTATACGAGCTTCAGCAAATATGTAATAAGGTTATTTTTATTTTCAATGGAAAGATCGTGAAAATGGATTCAATAGAAAATATTTTAAAAAACGAGAGTGAAGATTACCAGATAATTATAAACGATGAAGCACCAAATTCATTATTAAGATCCTTAGAGATGTATGGTTTTACTTCTTATGACTCTAAAGAAAAAAGGATTTTCATAAGACTTATGACAGGGAAGATATCTGATGTTATAAATGTTATTTCTAAGGAAAATATAGAAATAAAGAGTATAGACAAAGTGCAGACAACTCTTGAAGATGTTTATAGAAAGGAGAAAAAAAGAGATGCTTAAAGCTATATTTTGGCGTGAATTTAAACGTAATATTAGAAAATTTAAGCAGACTCCTAATTTAAATAAGATCTTTTGTGCTATGTATATAGTTATTTTTTCACTCTTCTCTATATTATTGAGCTTATTAGATGATTCAAACCCGTGGAATGGATTATTCTTTTTTCTGATCAGTTCTACTCTATTTGTAGCAAGTTCAGCCACTAATTTCAAAGAAGATTGGAAAAGAGAAATGTTTGATTACATTTTAGCTATGCCAATAAGTCCTAATGGTTATGTATTATCAGTTAGTCTTTTCGGAGCTTTAATGTCAACTTTTTTTGTTATTCCAAGTTCATTAATACTTGCTTTAATCATGTTGTTGATTTTTAAAAGTTCATTTACTGTTACTGTTTTTTTCTACATTTTATTAATACCATGTGTGCTAGGTTTCCTCATCGCTTTGAGTAATTCTACTTACCTACTTTTCTCATTAAAAGTTCAATGGGTCTATGGAATTATCTATTTGATATTCTTTTTTATGTCTATTATCATACTTCCTTTTTTACAGCTTATCAGACAAATAAATATTTCGTGGATTCATTTTACTTCGGTTTCCATTTTAATTTTTTTTATGATAGACATCCTAATTGGAGTATTTTTGGATAAAGAAAAGGCGGTGATTAAACAATGAAATATATTTTTTGGTTAGAGATTAAATCATTAAATAAACCACTTTGGTTTGTTGTTATATCAATTTCTATCATTATATATATTTTACTTGTCATCTCAAAATATATCGGTTTGTCTTTTTTAAATTATCTTCCCATACTTTTAATTGTAACAGTACCCTTGTTTGTTCAATCAGATAAATTTAGAAGAATAGACAAGTCAAAAGAGTTAATAGACTATTTTTTAGTTATTTCAAGTGCAAGGACAATTTTGTTGATTAGAGGATTAACGGGTGGATTAATTGGAACGATTATTCTTCTTCTTTCACTACCAGCGATAATCATAATAGGGGGATGGAGTTATATTTTATGTGCTATTGCTGCTATCGTATGGACAATTGCCTGTATTTTAGTTGAAGGTTATTGTATTTGGTATAGATATAATAAACTTTCTTCTATCTTCACTATTGCTATCATGTTTGGAGTAATAATTGCAATAAACTTTCCTAAATTTGATTTATTAGTTTTCACTGTTTTATTTATTAGTTTTGTAATTTCAGGAATATTAGCCTTATTTTATGCAGAAAAAGATAAGGAGAAGATTTTGAGTTAAAACAAGTGAAAAAAGATATGATAATAAGTAAATAGGAATTAATATTTTGAATCATTAAGGCATTAAAAGATAATTCTACGAAACAGGGGGGGAAATGATAGGGGCTAAAGAAAGTATAAGAAAAAACGTTTTTACCATAGAAAGAATATTAAAGGGAGAATTACGTTATTTCTTTGCTATTGTTACATTAAAAGTATTCCAATCAATAGTCTACCTATTAAGTGTTTATTATCTAATACTATTGAAAGAAGATTTGCGGAAAGGAAATGCGCATCAAATTATTTTTAGTTTAGCCATGTTTTTTTGTTTTTAGACTTATTATGCTGATTGCTGGCTGTATAACTAAACGATGGAACAAAAAATATTATTGTAATATTGCACACATATTGAGAAGCCTTTTTTATGAAAGGATTAGTGAAATATCTCCATCAAATCTTAATTCATTTATTCATGGAGACTTAGTGACTCTTTTACATCGGATTTAAACGATTCCTTCAATTTAGTGGGTATAAAAAAGTAGAAATAGTATCTAGTATCTTATCCTTAATATTTGTACTCGGCTATGTGGTTAATTTTGATATCCGCCTTATACTGATAGCTTTTTACTAACTCTTTTGCTTTCAGAAGTTATATAACGTTTTGGGAAAAAACTAGAAATTGAGACTAAAAAACTTCAACAGCATGTCTCAAAACTAAATAAATCAACAGAGGATGTATTTGATCATATTTTTGAAATTAAATCTTATGAAGCTGAAAATTTTATTTGGGGGAAATAGACCTCTTTTAGAACATTTATCCTTTCGAGCAAAATCTGGTAAAATGACATATATATAGGGAAGAAGTGGGGTAGGAAAAATAACTTTATTCAAGACTTTCTTTGGTTTACTTTCGGCAAATTATGGAAGCATATATTTAGAAATACCAAAAGAATCAGAGAATACCTTTGAATTAAAAATGGATTACCTATATTTCTCAAAATCCATATGTTTTTAATGGTATCATAGGCGGGAATATTGCATTTGAAGCAAATGCTGATAAACAAAAACTTATTGAAGCAAGCAAAAAGGCTGGAATTTATGATTATGTGGCCAGTCTTCCAGAAGGATTCGACACAGTTATGCACGATAATGGAAAGGAAATGTCTCAAGGGCAACGTTCTCGAAGATGTTTAGCAATAGCTTTTTATAGACAGAAACCTATACTTTTATTGGACGAAATCTTTGCATCACTAGATGACTTAACCATTAATCAAATTTTAGTTTCTTTAGAGTTTATCTTAGGTTCAGAAACCTTTGGCATTATGATTACTCATCGCACAGAACACATTCCAAAAGATGCAAAGATAATTTTGCTTTAAATATTGGGTGGGGACAAGAATAATCAGTTCAGGCTGTGTAAAAGTCAATACCAAAATGAACAAAAAATAGAAAATAATAATGTACAAATTAAAAAAAATCCTTTGGTTCTGGACAAATCGCTATTTTATCAGATTCTTACTTGGTAAGTAATGCTGTTTTAGGAGATCCAGGTTCTCCTCCAACTCAAACTCAATATGGATTATATCAAGAGATTTTCGACTTTTTGGATATTCTTATGGCAAAGAGGTGAATTTCTATATCAAAAAAATTATTTCTTTAATTAAAACAGATTTTCTAAACTCAAAATTTTTATTTTTATGGTTACGGTGCGGAGTAATTTTTTAAGCATCATTATCTTTTGCTATCCCTTCTTATAGTATCTCCCAAGAAAAAAGATTCCAGGTTTCTGAGATGATTTTAACAACAAAGTTGAAGCCAAAAGAGTACGTATTTGCTAAATGGTTTTAAGGTATAATCTCTGGAATAATTACTGGTTACAGTTATTTAGTCATTTTTATTTCATTAACTACTTCCTTGTACGCACAATATGGAAGTTTGGATATTTGGGTTAATGTAATTTTAGTAGCTATAGCATTTTCAGCATTTAGTGTAGTATTAGGAATAATGTTTGCAAAGAATGGAATCTTATTAAAGATTCTTTTAGTTTTATTGATAGCAGTTATACCGTGTTCTAATTCTTACTGATTCTTAATTTCTTTAGTTTTTCGCTATGTGTAGCCAAAGAAGGGGGGAGGACTCCGCCCTGGGCCCATTTTAAATTCAAAAGATTATTTTCTGAAAACTCTCATTTCTAAAGTTCCCACTTCTTTTCTAGTCATTCTAATTTTAATTCTTGCTTTTTATATAATAAGTAATTTAGAATATCTAAGAAGTATAGAAATTCTCCAACATTTAAACCTTGATTTGATATTAAAATTTTCCCTTATCATTTTAACTATTTACGCACTTCTATGGTTGTTTTTATCAATAAAAAATATTGGGAATTAAAGATTTTATTAGATAAAGGAGATGATTTTATGCTAAAGAAAGTTATGGCAATTGCAAAAACAGATTTGTTATGCTCAAAAATATTGGTTTTAATGTACTTTTTTATGTTTGGTTTAGGTTTTGGTTTTTTATATGGACTTATCACTCGTTTTACTCAACTTTCGGAGTTCTATTATAATATATATTTACAACAAATGGCTTTTTTAGGCGGAGGGGTAACAGCTTTAACTTTGCCTTTTGGTTTTCTTTTAATAGATAAACAAATTAGAGCAGCTGAAATGGTATTAACATCAGGGATCAAACCATTTGAATATATCTTTTCTAAATGGATTAATGGTGTGTTTTTTGGAATTGTTATCGGTTATACCTATTTGATTGTGTTTACATTGTTAACCTTACCTTTGTATGTGCAATACGATAATATTTCTGTGTGGTTATATGTATTGTTAATTACTATAATTTTTGCGTCGTTGGGAGTTACCTTAGGTGTAATTTTTACAAAAGTGGATCTGTTAAGAAAGATACTTTTAATTATATTTCTTATAGTTCTCCCAATTTTGTTATTTAGTTTGTCGTTTCTTATAAAAAACACTGGCATATTTTTTAAATTTTTAATTCCAATTTTGTTAGTTTATTCGCTATTATGTCTCTTTTTATCTGTAAGAAACATAGAAATTAAAGATTTCGTAGTGTAGAGGAGGTTATTAAAGGTGAATAAGCATATTGATGCATCTAATATTGATTTTACTTATGATAATAAACAACTTGTGTTGCATAATGTTTCTTTAAGCACATACCAAGGTGAAAGTGTTGGTTTAGTAGGGCCAAACGGAGCCGGTAAGACAACCCTTGTTAGAGTACTGTTAGGAATTCTTTATCCTACAAAGGGGAATATTCAAATTTTTGAATACAATCCTTTAGATAAGAAGGAAAGAGAAAAGATCTACGGACAGATGGGTTACTTACCTGAAGGTGCTCAGGTATACCCACAATTAACTTTGGAACAATATATTGAACTATTTAAAACACTTCATGAGGTTGAAGATAATTCAATCGTTGAAGAACTTTTAGAGATGTTTGATTTGCAAGATGTATTTAAAAAGAAATTAGGTATCTTTTCAAAAGGTATGAAACAAAAAGCAAAACTTTTGACTATACTTATACATTCTCCAAGGCTACTAATAATGGATGAACCAACGGACGGATTAGACATAGCTTCAAAGGAAGAAACAATAGAATATATGAGGAAGCTAAAAAAGGAAGGAACATCAATGTTAATAGCTACTCATGATCCTTACGTTGTCGAAAGTCTTTGTGATAGGATAATCATGATAAATAAAGGTGAAATTGTTTTTGAAGGAACAACAAAACAATTACAAGATATCACACAAAATGAACCTTGTTATGTAATCGAATTGATGAAAGAGATAGAAAAAGAAAAATTAGAAGAAATTTTGAACAATTTACCTAACTCCCAGAAGTTCTCAATTGAAGGGGCAACAATAAAAATATGGACTGATGATGAAAATTTGATTAAAGATGTCTACAAAAAATTTGTAGATAAAGGATTAATTGTAAAAAACTTTGAAAGAGTTTTACCGACTTTTTCTCAAGCTTATAAAAACTTTTTGGAAAAATTATAATAAGAGAGTTTGATTTAAGATTAAATATTATAGAAAAGGTAACAGATCTCTTTATCTCCTTCACTTTTTCCAAATAACCCTTCTTTTATTTACGTGTTATAATTTAATAAAATAATAATTAAGAATTTTAGAAATAGATTTTTTAAAAAGTAAGCTTTTAGATTTATGCGGGTTTTATGTATAGATCTTTTTAAAATTAATAAAAATAATAATTTTGAGGTGATTTAATTGCAATTCTATAAATATCTTGAAGTTAAAGATGAAGTATTCCAAGCATTAGAACAAAAAAAGCCAATTGTAGCTTTAGAATCAACGATAATTTCGCATGGTATGCCGTATCCTGAAAATATAACCGTAGCAAAAAATGTTGAAAATATAATAAGAAGCAAAGGAGCTACACCAGCAACAATCGCAATAATAAATGGAAAAATAAAAGTTGGGTTAACTGAAGAAGAATTAGAGTTTATGGGTAGTTCTAAAGATGTTTTAAAAGCAAGCAGGATGGATTTACCTGTTATAATCGCTAAACGATTAAACGCTGCGACAACTGTAGCTGCTACAATGATAATTTCTAATTTAGCAGATATAAGAGTTTTTGTAACAGGAGGAATAGGTGGGGTACATAGGAAAGCCCAACAAACCTTTGATATTTCAGCAGACCTGCAAGAGCTTGCAAAAACTAACATTGCTGTAGTTTGTGCTGGTCCTAAAGCAATTTTAGATTTAGAACTTACAAAAGAATACCTTGAAACATTTGGTGTTCCTTTGATTGGTTATCAAACCGACGAGATACCGTCTTTTTATTCAAGACGAAGTGGTATAAAAGTCCCATATAGAATAGATTCGGCTAAAGAAGCTGGCCTAATAATGAAAGCGAAATGGGATTTAGGATTACAAGGTGGAATATTGATAGCAAATCCTATTCCAGAGAAATATTCGATGGATAAAGAAACAATCAATAAAATAGTAGATCAAGCAATAAATGAAGCTGAAGATAAAGGTATAAAAGGTAAAGAATTAACACCTTTTTTACTTTCTAAAATAAAAGAATTGACAAAAGGAGAAAGTTTAGAAGCAAACATTGAGTTAATTTTAAATAATGCAATTGTTGGAGCAGAAATAGCTATAGAATATAATAAATTGGGAAAACAATGAGGAGGAAAATCCCTTGAACGAGAAGCCAATAAAAAGGGTAGCAGCTATTCATGATTTGTCAGGATTTGGTAAAGCTTCTTTAAATGTAGCGATTCCTGTTTTATCAGTTATGAAGATACAAGTATGTGCTGTTCCTACCGCTATTTTGTCTACGCATACGGGCGGATTTGAAGGGTACACTTTCTTAGATTTAACAAACTATTTGAAAGAATATATAGATCATTGGAAAAAATTAGATTTAAGTTTTGATGCAATCTATAGTGGTTTTTTAGGTTCTGAAAAGCAAATAGATATTACTATAGATTTTATCGAATATTTTTCAAAAAATGGTAATACATTAGTTGTTGTAGATCCGGTTATGGGTGATGATGGAGTGCTTTATCCAACAATTACAAACGAATTAGTTCAAGAGATGAAAAAATTAGTTTCTAAATCAAATCTAATAACCCCCAATTTTACGGAAGCATCTTTTCTATTAGGAGAAAAATTTGATGAAAATGTTAGTGAGAAAGTATTAAAAAATTGGTTAATAAGATTATCTGATATGGGTCCACAAATAGTTATTATAACAAGTATTCCTCAAAAGAATAAATCAAGAACGGGAGTAATTGCGTACGATAAAAGCGATGGAAGATTTTGGAAGGTAACAAACGATTATATTCATGCCTTGTATCCAGGTACGGGAGATGCTTTTACAAGTGTAATCGTGGGAAGTATTTTAAACGGTGACAGTTTACCTATCGCTATAGATAGGGCCACACAATTTGTTACTATGTGTTTGAGAGCAAGTCACGGTTACAAATATCCAAAAAGAGAAGGCATTTTACTTGAAAAAGTTTTAGATACATTGAATATGTCCCCGCAACTGCAATGTAAAGAAATATAGATAATTACTCGTTTAATTTAAAAATTTTATGATTAGGGTGTATAATTTTAATGTAAATGAGTTCACTTTCTTTTCTTTAATTTTTAATGAAGGGAGGTGAAAAAGATGGTAGCAGTTTCAATTAAAGACTCTTTAAAAGTCGAAAATCTCAACGCACACATAGGAAACTTTCGTCTTAAAAACATCTCTTTTGAAATTAGTGGGGGAGAAGTTTTATCAATTTTAGGTTCTTCTGGTTCTGGAAAAACTGTTCTTTTAAGAACACTTGCTGGCTTGAATAAAATCGATTCAGGTTATATAATTTTAGGAGATGAAAGGATAGAAGATTATCCTTCCAAAGATAGAAAAGTAGGATTTGTTTTTCAAAGTTATGCAATTTTTCCTCATTTAGATACTCGAATGAATCTTGGTTTCCCGTTGTATATAAGTGGAAAGAAAAAGAAAGAAGTGTACGAGGTGGCATCAAAAGCAGCGCAAGAGCTTGATGGTTTACCAAATTATTTAGAAGTGAAACCAAAAGAGTTGCCAGAAGGAATGAAACAATTAATAGCCATAGGAAGAGAAAAATTACATGAATGTAAGTTATTACTTCTTGATGAACCTTTAAGCCAATTAGATAGAAAGCTTCACGTACAGATGAGAACACTTCTAAAAAAATTTATTATTGAGTTAGGAAAAACAACGATAATCGTTTTTAGCGATCCAGAGGATGCTTTAGCTATAAGTAACTATATAGCAATTTTAGATGACGGAGAAATTTTACAGTTTGGAAAAACGTTTGAAGTATATAACAACCCAAATAGTTTAAAAGTTATGGGGCTTACTTCAAGATTAGGATTGAATACAATAGACGTTGAAATCAAACAAGGCAACGTATTTGATATATTAAAATTTAACGATAAAAACGGGAAGTATAAACTTTGCTTTAGGCCAGAAGAAGTAAAAGTTGTAGAAAATGGTTTTGAGGCAATTACTGTAGAAACATATATTTATGATTCTTCGCACAAAATAGTTGAGTGTGAATTTAAAGGAGAGCGGATTAGACTTTTAGTTGGAAAAAATACACCACAAAAGTTTTGTTTTATTCCTTCTAATCCAAAAATTTTTGAGGCTGACCAATAGGGAGCGTTTTGCTCCCTATTTTATTAAAAAGATTTTATTGTTAAAATGAGGAGAGAAGCATGGCCGGTAAGTATGTATTTGGTAAAACATGGTGGGGGAAAAAATGGGTAGAAGCCCTTGAAAAGATTGATAGAGATACTAACAGATTACCTCGAGGAAGAAGTTATGCGAAAAAAGGAGCTGTTCTCGATATAAAAATTCAGAAAAATTCTAAAATTGTCGCAAGAGTTCAAGGTACCAGACCAGTTCCATACAAAGAAGTTATTTCTTTGACACCGTTTAGTGAAGAAGAAAAAGAAAAAATTAAAAAAGTACTTCATGATAGAATAGATCTTTCGGCCATATTACTTACAGGAACTCTTCCACAAGAACTTTTTGATATAACCAAAGAAATGGGAATAAAATTGTTTCCAGAAAAATGGAAAGATATAGGGGCTTACTGTTCGTGCCCTGATTGGGCTAATCCCTGTAAGCATCTGGCCGCAGTATTTTATATTATCACTGATGAAATAGATAAAGATCCTTTTTTGATTTTTGAAATGCATGGAATGAAAAAGGATGAGTTAATAGAAATAGCTAAAGAAACAGAAAAATCTTATGATCACATATTTACTGACGATTATCATAAAGAAAGTTCCGAAAAAATAGAAAAGCCAGAACTTATTGATGAGATTTACGATATTCAAAAAGTGATAAATTTACTTCCAGAGGAAGCTTATTTCTACGACGGAAAATCTTTTAAAGCACTTCTTTTGGAAATGTACGAAAAGTTACGTGAAGCTGTTTATAAAAACAATAAGATCAATGAAGAACTAAAGCCTTATTTCAAAGAAACACAGATAGAAGTCATATATTCTCTTTTGAACCCAAACATATTATTAAAAGGAGAACCGTTAAAAGAAATTAATTATCAAAAACAAAAGGAATATTACCTTGTTTCGTCAGAAGATTTTTTTGATTTATTCGACTCTATGTCTCTTACTGAAACAAATGGAGATAATGAAAAATCTTTATTTTTAAAAAATTTATTTTCATTTGTGTATAAGCTAATAGATATGAAAGCTTTTATTCCTATGCCTGAAAAATTAAACGATGAAGATTTTGTCATAGGTTATTTTCCGATTGAATTTAATGAGTCTATTACTGATAATCTTAATTATTTAAAATCAATTGTTCCAGAAGGTATAGTAAAAAATGAAATTGGTCAATACTTGAAAAAAGAAAAGGTTGTGGAATATCTTATATCCCAATATCTCAGATACTTAATAAATAAGTATTACGAACCTAAAGAAAAAAATAAGATAACGGAAGTATTTTTTAAATCTAAAGTATATAAAGCACTAAAGTTCGAGGAAAAACGCACTTTTACAAGTATCAAAAATTATTTAGAACCGTTACTATTAAAACAAAGTAAATACCAATTGGTGATTAGTATAGAAGAATTGGGACAAATGTTATTCAACCTCTCACTTGATATTTACAGAAAAGACAGTCCTTTCGACACTTTAAAAGACATAAAAAGCTTTTTTGAAAGTCAAGAAGATGGAAAATCAGAAGTACTTAAACAAATAGCTACAATATCCAAATATGCGGAGTTTTTCGGTGAGTTTTTGAAAAAGAAGAGCCCTCAAATAAGCGTCACACCCGAACAATTATCAGAAATCATGATAAATGCAATGCCAATTTTAAAACTTTTAGATGTTGAAATATTGGCCCCTAAAGCTCTTCAAAAATTATTGAGACCAAAATTAGCGTTGAAAGCCAAATCTAAAGATTCTCAATTGACATATTTGTCTCTTTCTCAACTCATAAAATTTGATTACACGGTTCTGATTGGAGAATCAGAGATTTCTTTTGAAGAATTTATGAAATTGGTGCAAAAAACAAAGGGAATAGTTAAAATAAAAGAAAATTATGTATTTTTAGATCCACAAGAATTTGAAGTCATGATGCAAAAAGTTAAAAAAATAAAAATAGATTCTGATTTTGATACTTTGAAAGTAATACTTACTCAAGAAATAAACGGGATACCGATTATTTTAGATAACAACATTCAAAAGTTCTTAGAAGAGTTGAGAAAAATTAGTCCTGTTAGATTACCAACTACTCTTAACGCAGAATTGAGGAATTATCAAAAAGAAGGATTTAGATGGTTATATACAAACTTAAAAAAAGGTTTCAATGTGTGTATAGCTGACGATATGGGTTTAGGTAAAACAGTGCAGGTAATATCGGTAATCTTGAAAATGAAAGAAGAAAAGGCGTTAGGGGAGCCAGTGTTAGTAATTTGTCCAACCACGCTTGTTGGAAATTGGTACAAAGAATGTGAAAAGTTTGCCCCAACTTTAAAAGTTAGTATATATCATGGAAATTATAGAACATTAGAAGACACTTGTGACGTTATTATAACTACTTATAGTGTTGTTAGAAACGATATAGATTACTTAAAAACTAAAGAATTTTCAATTTTAGTAATAGATGAAGCACAAAATATAAAAAACTCTGATACAAAGCAATCACGAGCGACAAAATCATTAAAAGCTCAAAAACGTATTGCTGTGACAGGTACTCCTATAGAGAACAGGCTCAGTGAGTTATGGAGTTTATACGATTTTTTAATGCCCGGTTATTTAGGAAAAAAGAAATATTTCCTTGAGATTTTTGCAAAGCCTATCGAACGATATAATGATGCAAAAGTCGCTAATAAATTACAAAAATTGATCAGCCCATTTATGATAAGAAGATTAAAGACGGATAAAAAGATTATCCAAGATTTGCCAGAAAAATTTACTTACAACGAATATGTATATTTGAAGCCTGAACAAGCAGCCTTGTATAAAGAAATAGTAGAAAAAGCGGAAGAAGAGTTAGAAAATTTACAAGAATATAAAGGCATTCAAAGAAAAGGACTTATTTTAAAGATCCTAACTTCTTTAAAACAAATTTGTAATCATCCAGTTAATTATACAAAAAAAGGGAAAATTTCTGCCTATGAATCTGGAAAATCAGAAAGATTGTTAGATTTATTGCAAAGTATTTTAAATAATGATGAAAAAGCAATTATATTCACACAATACAAAGAAATGGGTGATATTTTAAAACAAATTATTTTCGAAGAAATGGATATAGAACCTCTGTTTTTTCATGGAGAACTTAACAGAAAAATGAGGGATCAACTAATTGAAGATTTCCAAACAAAACATAAGTATCCTATCATGATTTTGTCATTAAAAGTTGGTGGAACAGGGTTAAACCTAACTGCAGCTAACCACGTTATACACTATGATTTGTGGTGGAACCCCGCTGTAGAAAACCAAGCGACTGATAGAGCTTTTAGAATAGGTCAAACAAAAGATGTTTTAGTTCATAGGTTTATTACTCTCAATACCTTTGAAGAAAAGATAAATGAAATGCTTGAAAAAAAGAAAGAATTATTAGATAATATAGTATTAGCAGGAGAAAATTGGATAACAAAATTATCCAATGAAGAAATAAAAGAACTTTTTAAAATGGGGAAATAAAATAAGACTTAATTATCAAAATTATTATCTCGTTTTTTACATCCATTTCATAATCACCCCATATAGAGATTGGAGAGCATTAGATTACCACTGTAACCACTTTCTGTTGATGAAATAGCAAGGAAAAAGTATCATGTTTATTTTACCATTTTTTTGGATATAGAAAGAGAAAAGGCTGTATATAATAACTGACGGAAAAGATGCGAACACTTTTTTACAATATTCAAAGAAAGATGCATCCTGAAAAAAGGTGATCCAAAAGATATAAAATTCATATGTATGGATATGTCGGCACCATTTCAAGCTGAAACAAAGAAAGAGTTTCCAAAAGCAAAGATAATATTTGATAAATTTCACGAGATAAAAGTATTGAGTCAGCAATTAATTCGTACATTTGGTTTCAGAGATTCCGTTTCATTTTATTGTTAATTTTGCGTGCCTTGTTAAAGATCAATAATTGCAATAAATAAGAGAGAACATAAATAGCTATGTAAGTCAAACCGTTAGAAAATATTTTAATTAGACCTTCTCTATTAACAACAAAATCAATGGTACCTTACATAAAGATCATTAGAATCATTGATAAAAATCCCTCAATTAAATAGACTGTAAAAAGTAATGAAAGTTTGGTTTTTTAAAATATTCTCTAACAAATTCATTCAATAAATCTTTCCTTAATAACCTGGATATTTGTAATTTGCCTAAGAACTTTTTATATTCAATGTTAGTAAAAGAAAGTTTGAAATGAAAAGCAATAGATATAAATTCCCTTTTTACACCACCAACTGACTTTCAATGATTTCTTTGTAAACAGGAGAACTTTCTACTAATTCTTTGTGGGTTCCTTCTCCTATTATCTCTCCATCTTTTAATACTACTACCTTATCTGCCTTTCTTATTGTTGATAACCTGTGAGATATTATTATTAACGTCATATCGTATTCTTTTAATTCTTCAAATATCTCTTCTTCTGTTTGTGAGTCTACTCCCGATGTCGCTTCATCTAATATCAATACCTTTGGTTTCCTTATCAAAGCTCTTGCTATAGCTACCCTCTGTCTTTGTCCATCTGATAACTTACTTCCTCTTTCTCCTACTACTGTATCGTATCCTTTATCTAAAAGGTCTATGAATTTATCTACCTTTGCTTTTTTGACAGCTTTGTTGAACTCTTGATCACTGAATTCATCACCGAGCATTATGTTTTCTTTTACACTCATGTTGAATAATGGATCATTTCCTCTTACCAGTTTTATATGTTCTCTTATTTCTTGTAAGTTATAGTCTTTTAAGTTTTTATTGTCTAACAATATCTCACCACTTGTTGGATCGTACAATCTAACAAGAAAATTCATCATGGTACTTTTACCTGAACCACTTGTTCCAACTATAGCTATCTTTTCATTTTTGTCTATGAATAGGTTTATATCTTTTAAAACTAACTCATCTTTGTATGTGAAAGAAACATTATTGTATTTTATGTCATAATTTTTAGGAAAAGAATAAATTCCATCACTTTCTTCTTCTGGAAGATCAAGTATTTCAAAGAACCTTTGTGAGAGTGTGTCTGCTCGTTGTAAAGTTGCTAATTGACCACTAATCAAATTTAACGGTCCATATAACCCCTGTGAAACACCCAAAAAAGCTATTAGGGTCCCCAACGTAAGTATGTCTTTCATTACCATGTATCCACCAAAACCTAAGATAATCGGAGTCATGATAGCAGAAATAAATATCAATCCTCTATTTAAACTTACTTCATTCCAAACATATTGTTTTTTATTTTCGCTCCATTCCTCTATTTCTCCTTTTAGCTTTTGTTGAAAGAATTCTTTTTTTTTGTAAAGCTTGATTGTATTTAAATTTTCTATCTTTTCTCTCAAACTTTCCATGACTTTACTGTAACCTTTTCTTTCTTCTTTTGAGGTTTCCATTAATTTAGTTTTGAAATGTTTCAATATCCAAAAATATATTGGAATTGTAGCATAGGTTAGCAGTGCGAGCGGCCAACTAAAGATGAATAAAATTAGAGAAACACGACCAAATTGAATAATATTTATAATAATAGAAGGTTTTGTCATTAGTAAGAAGTTAGAGATATATTCTAAATCAGAAGTTAAACGAGCTAATATATCTCCAATCTTAAAATTTAAAAAAATGGGAGGCGCCTTTTGAAGCTTTTCATATAAAATAAGTTGTTCGTTCTTTATTGCATCTGCTCCGTAACTCATAATATAATAATTTCCAAAAAAATTGAGAGTAATATGCCCGATTACAAGTAACAAGTATATCACTATTAAAGGTAATAAAAGCGAAAAATTACTTTGCATCATTACATCGTCAATTAGGTATCTTAAAACAAAAGGTTGGATAAGAAGAAGTATCTCTACGGATAAGAAAAAAGCAAATATATTGAAAACCTTTTTCTGATATTTTTTCGAATATTTAAATAACCTTTTTGTATTGGAAGAAAGAAAATTACTTATCACTTAGAATCACTCCATTTGAGATATTCACACTACCAACTGACTTTCAATGATTTCTTTGTAAACAGGAGAACTTTCTATTAATTCGTTGTGGGTTCCTTCTCCTATTATTTCTCCATCTTTTAATACTACTACCTTATCTGCCTTTCTTATTGTTGATAACCTGTGCGATATTATTATTAACGTCATATCGTATTCTTTTAATTCTTCAAATATCTCTTCTTCTGTTTGGGAGTCTACTCCCGATGTCGCTTCATCTAATATCAATACCTTTGGTTTCCTTATCAATGCCCTTGCTATAGCTACCCTCTGTCTTTGTCCATCTGATAACTTACTTCCTCTTTCTCCTACTACTGTATCGTATCCTTTATCTAAAAGGTCTATAAATTTATCTACCTTTGCTTTTTTGACAGCTTTGTTGAACTCTTGATCACTGAATTCATCACCGAGCATTATGTTTTCTTTTACACTCATGTTGAATAATGGATCATTTCCTCTTACCAGTTTTATATGTTCTCTTATCTCTTGTAAGTTATAGTCTTTTAAGTTTTTATCGTCTAACAAGATCTCACCACTTGTTGGTTCATACAATCTAACAAGCAAATTCATCATGGTACTTTTACCTGAACCACTTGTTCCAACTATGGCTATCTTTTCATTTTTGTCTATGTATAGGTTTATATCTTTTAAAACTAATTCATCTTTGTATGTGAAAGAAACATTATTGTATTTTATGTCATAATCTTTAGGAAAAGAATAAATTCCATCACTTTCTTCTTCAGGAAGATCAAGTATTTCAAAGAACCTTTGTGAGAGTGTGTCTGCTCGTTGTAGTTGGGCGAGTTGTTCGTTGATATTTTTAAGAGGAACAAAAAGCCACGTAGAAAATTGATAAAAGGCAAGTAAAGTCCCAATTGTTAAAATATTAGACATCATTAGATATCCTCCAACTCCAAGTATTAATGGTGTGGTGATAGATATGATTAAATATATTCCCTGATCTAATTTAAGAAAATCCCGTACGTATTTTTTCATGCTATTTTTCCAGTTTTCAGTTCTTTCACTGACCTTTTGCTGAAAAAAAGATTCTTTAGTGAGTATTTTTACAGTATTTATACTTTCTATCTTTTCTCTCAAATTTTCCATAACGTTGCTGTATTCTTTCCTTTCTTCAGATGAAGATTGTTGAAAGTTTTTGCTGAATTTATTCAATATCAAATAATAAAAAGGTATTGTTGCAAGTACCACTATAGTAAGATGCCAACTAAAAAGGAATAACACAGTTAAAATAAGTGCAAGTTGTAGAAGGTTTAGGTATATAGAAGGTTTTGTTAGTATGAGAAAATTAGCAACTTCAGATACATCAGATACTATTCTTGTTAAAAAATCGCCTAACAAAGTTTTATCAGAATATAAAAAAGGAATTTTCTGAATTTTGTTATATAGAATAATCTGTTCTTTTTTTGTTACGCTTATTTGATACATATTTGAGTAATAATCTGTTGCAAGTCCAATCAAAAATTGCCCAATTATTATTGTTAAGAATATTGCCATCACTGAAGGAATTAAAGAAAACCTTTCAGCAGTTATTACATTATCGATTAAGAATCTTAGAATGAAAGGATTTGCAACAAGAAGTAGATAACTGAAAAAAGTTAAGAGATAAATATTGAATATTTGTCTTTTATATTTTTTCGAATATTTAAATAACCTTTTAACATTTTTAGAAACTATTGTTGAGTTCATGGGGAAACTCCTTTTTCATCTACATAATTTCTTTATTATTATATTACCTCCACATAAACTATTAAAATACTTACTTTAAAAATTCTAAAATTTAAGTTTTGTCAATCTTTTAATTTTAAATTTTTTGAAAAATACCCCCCACTTTCAATCCTCACCAATTCTTAATTTTTTTACCTTTCTCGCTACAAGTACCGCCGAGAAAGGAAGGATAGCTCTGCCATTCCCCTTCTACGAAGGGGATGGATGTTGCATAAGGGATGTTTTAGACAAAAATAAATTCATTTTTTGAAAATATTTTTAAAAAGATAAATTTGTGTTTTGATTTTCGTTTTTCGTATATGAAATAAAAATTTTTTCAAAATTTACCATTTGTTTCTCCAAGCTTACTATTTCTGCTTCATTTTCTTTTAGAAAATCTATAATATTATACAATTCATCAGAAGTTTTAAAATTAACTATGAATTCATAAAGATTACCGTCTCTTTGAACGTCACTGATCCCTTTCTCTTCAAGCTTTTTTTCAAGTGTATCCATAGATAACACTTTTATTGTGTATCCACGTGCGTTGAATATATCCATAAGTTTCCTCTTTTCTTCACAAACAACTATCTTTCCATTGTTTATAATCGCAACTCTATCAGCCACTTCTTCAACTAATGCCATATCATGTGTGGAAAGCACAACACTTTTTCCACTTTCTTTCACTTTTTTTAACAACTCTCTAAATTCTACATTTGAAATCACATCTAACCCAAGAGTAGGTTCATCTAAGAGTAAAATGTCGGTTTCACAGGCAAGACACACAGCCAGAGCAGCTTTTTGTTGCATGCCTCTTGAAAGTTGATGTACTAATTCATTTGCTTTTCCCTTGATACCCAAGAAATCTAAAATGTTCAAAGCTTTTTCTTTTGATATCTTTTTCCCTCTAATTCCCACAAAATACTGCATATTTTCAACTGGCGTCAGTCTATAATACAAATTCCTATTTCCTTCTAAAACTGCACTTATTTGATCCAACGCTTTAGCTCTTTCTTTTTTCAAATCATAATCTTTTATTTTTATATTTCCTTCATCATAAATAATAAGCCCACATATACTTTTTATTGTAGTTGTTTTTCCTGCACCGTTTGGCCCCAGAAGTGCAAAAATTTCTCCTTCTTTAACTTCAAAGGAAATATTGTCAACTGCTTTTAGCATTTCTTTAGAACTTCTTTGTGGGTATCTTTTTATTAGCCCTTCAACTTTTAATATACTCATCATCTCACCCCTTAATATTGTCCAAGTGTTCCTAAAACCATTGCGCGTCTTTCAAAAACTTTAAAAATAATCAAACTTAATAGTAAGTAAGCTCCTGCCGCAATCCACAAAATGAAATGTTCTTCAATTGGGAACTGATAAAATTTTGTTCCTTCAATTGCCATTTTTCTCATCATAGATGTTGCTTGAACCATAGGTAAGAACCTATACCATACATTTTTCAGATCAAACATTAAAATTGCAAGAAAAACGAACGTTAAAATTTGTAAAAAGGAAGATATTTTTTTAAATATTAAAGCCATTCCACCGAAAATTAATCCTACACTCAAAGCACAAAAGGATCCAAGTATTATTAAGTAAAGAAGAGTTATCAAATCAAAACCTAAAGTTCTCCCTGTAGTAAAAGCTGCAAAATACATTAACGGTATGATAGTAATTATATTAAAACAAAAATCACCAAACATTCGAAAAACCATCTGAAATTCAAAACTTATAGGAGACATAAAAAGTTGCTCCAAAGTCCCTCTTTGAGCTTCTTCAATTATTCCATAAGCAACACCTTGAAAAGAGGCAAGAAACATTATCCACATGAAATAACTCACAGTAATTCCATCTATTGTTTCCCCAAAATTGGGTGCCGAACCACCAACCACTTTAACTCCAAAGAATATAAGGTAAAAGATAATGAAGGTAGTTAAAAGACTAAAAGCACTGTTAAAAAAATACCTTTTAAACTCAATAAAAGTTTTCTTAAAGTTTGCACCTAAAGCTCTTATCAAAGTTTTTCACCTCTTTAATTTTTAATATTGTTATACTTATTGGGAATATAAATTTTTAATAGTTTCTTTTTTTATAATAATAGAAACTGCTTTTTTATATAACGAAAAAATGTTCTCAGATTTTAAATATTTGGTATTTAGATAAACTTCTTCATCTTGCTTAATTTCAGATGAATCATTTATAAAGAGACTATCATTTTTTAAATATATAATATTACCGCTTTAAAAATCTAATAAGACTTGACCTTTTGAAAGGGGAACTTTTATAATATGACTTAAATTATTTTCTTTTGCCAAATTACTTCTCCTCCTTTAAAAATCCCTTTAATATTGAATATTAAGAGGACAAGTTAAAGTAGTTACTAGCAATTACTCAATTTCAAATTTCAAAACTAAAAGTTATTTTCCATTCGAGTACAGGATCTGAAGATTCTTTATGAACAGCGAGTTCTGGACTTTCGTATAAATTGACTTCATTTAATTTATACATTTCTTCACCTCCTCTCGTTTTGAATTTTACTTCCCTGCAGGATTAATATATGGCGGCTAATAATACTTCCCTTTAATAATTCATTCCCAACTTACCAAACATTTCTCATCTTTTTAATCCTTTTTGCAATACTCTTTAAAACTTTAAAATACATACTTACCAACTTTCTTCAATGTTACTTGCGATTTCTCCTGGATTTACTGATTCTATACATGAGATTCCTTCATCATCCCCACCAAAAACAAAAACTCCCCCTGATAGCAATACTACTGTCAATAAAATAACAACAAATTTTTTCACTCCTTACATAATATGTAATGTGTAACACTTTTTTCTTACAAACTCAAAAGACCATTCACTATTTTTATTATATCCTTTTCCATATGATAAACAAGTGATTTTTTTTATTGAATTCAAATATAGATTGGAATATATTTTCAGAGATTACCTCAAAAAAGCTTATGTAAACTTTAATTTCGATGTTTTTTATCATGTTTTATACTCTGTTTTCGCTTTCCCTTTTTTGATAACGGTTATGATACAATAGTTTAAAGATAAAAAAGTAACTGTATATTCACTCGTTAACATTGAAACAAAAGTAAATATTATGTTATTTTTAAATAACAATCAGGAAACAAAGCAGATATATTCATAAGGAGATAATTCAAATGTCTTTAAAAATGGTTATCAAGTTATCAACTTACGGACAGTTTGGAAAACCATTCATGAACTATCTTGAATCAATTTCTTTAAACGATAAAACAAAAGAGTATATAGAAATATTGAAATTATATTGGGATAATAAATATGATGAAGTCCTTGAGGCTATAGAAAGAAATATTTCAAAACTACGAAAAGGTAGTTTGTATTACGAAAATAATCCTGTTAATAAGGGATTTATCCTTATGGCTAATGCAAGAAGAAAAAAGAATGAAGGAAATTATATAGAAGCAGCTAAGTTAAACATTCAAGCATTTAAGACATTGAAGGATGTACCTCATCCATCTGGGATGGTAGGAGCTTTAAATAATATAAGTTGGTGGTTAAAAGATGTAGATAAAAACATTTCTTTAAACTTTACACTTCCATAAAAACTTAAACAAAGCTTACTTACAAGAGTTCATAGAAAGATACATAAAAGCTAATTCAAAACAAAAAGATATGATAGAAAGGTACATAATGAATTATGGAAGGTATTATGAAATAAAAAACATACCAAAAGAATTAAGATCAAAAGTACCAAAAGAAATCAATTTGTTTGTGAAGGAATACACGTTAAAGAGGATTCACTCAGCAATTTAGTTCTATGTTTTTGAAGGAAAAGAAAGAGAAGAACTTGTTGAAACGTTAAAGGTATTTAGTTGAGTAAAAAAGCAGTTGGAAAGGAGACCCAAAATATGGGAAAAATAGATATAAAAAAATTTTAGACTTAATTCCCATTTTAATAGAAATTCCCTATTCGAGAATTTGGACTTCTTACGATAAAGAAGCAGATGTTTTATACATAAATTTCAAAAAACCAAGTCATGCAGACGATTCTGAACTTACTGACGATGATGTAATAATAAGGTACGAAAAAGGAAAAATTATTGGAATAACTATACTTAATGTTAGTAAAAGAAAATTTGAAAATGAAAAGTAATAGATAAAAAATCCTATATTTATACAACCTACTGACTTTCAATAATTTTTTTGTAAACAGTAGAGAGTGTACTACTACCTTATTTGCTTTTCTTATCGTCGATAACATGCAAGATATTATTATTAACGTCATATCGTATCCTTTTAATTCTTCAAATATTTCTTCTATTGTATTATGAATCCAATGAAAGTATGGAAAAGATTAGACATAGGTGTGAAGAATACGAAATGATCCTGTTGATAAACGATTTATTCTAATCTCTACAAGGAGTTGTTATGTGTTGAATTATTTTGCTGTTCTAAAAATTTATTAAATTCATCTTTTACCTTATTTATATCTTCTGTTGAATTTCCTTTCATCCAAATTACCCAATTTTCTTTCTGCCATATTGTTATATATACTCCTTCTGATGTTCTAAAGCTATTATACTTATACTTTGGTAAATTTGTATTAATATTCATTAATTTAACGTTGTATAATCTATCATTATCTCTATAATACTTTTGTGCACTTTCGGAGTTGTCAAACTCTAGTGTCATAAACTCAACAATATTTCCATTGTTTAATGTTAGTTGAACTCTATAACTATTTTGTATTGGATAATATGCTAAATCTAATCCCGTGTCTATTTGCATTTCTGTTTGACTATTATAATAATATGAATCTACGAACTCCTCTACTTCATCAATAGAAGAAGGAACATTTGCCTGTTTCATTTCAGTATTACAAGAACTAACAGTAAAGCTAATAAATACTATTAACAATATACCAAAAAAATATTTTTTTAACTTCATTTTATACCTCCAAAATTTAAGGATATTTATTCTTTTATTATCTTTTCATAATCAAAACTTTTTTCACCTAAATAGAAAATTATAAGTGCTGTTATTAATGTAATTAAAAAGGTTATAGGTAAAAACTTTAATTTTATTATATTTACTCTTGCCCCCTGATTATATAAAGAATTTATATATGAGCTTAGAAAAGCAGGGAAAATCAGTAATCCTGGTAATCCTCCATATTTTCGAACAATTCTAACATCTTTTACTTTTAAAGATAATAAAATTATAAACATGGTGGTAGTTAGCATTACCAAAGGAGTTATTATAAAAAGATAAGTGAAATAACTTAAATTAAACAGATAATACCCTATATTTTTTATGTAAGAAATAATGTTGAAATTTATTAAATAACCTACACAGAGTATCAGATATAAAATTAATGGTAAAGCAGCGGCACTCAAGGTTTTACCAATAAATAAGTGTTTATTTTCAAGTGGACCTGAAAAAAGATAAAATAATGTTTTTGACTGAATTTCATCTATTATAAGATTAAATGAAAGAGATAAAACTATGGATATTCCAGCAATAGGTAAGAACATTCCAAAGTATTGCAAAATTAAATTTAAAGATTCTAAATTGCTTGCAAAAGATGAAAATGCCAAGAAATTGAAAGTAACAAAAAAGGCTGCAAAAAAACTTATTAAGTATACAAGCAACATTTTTTTCCTCAAAACTTTTCTAACATCTTTCTGAATTAAAGCTTCATACGATAAAAACTGTTTCCTCATTTTTTCTCACCTTCCTCTTGTTCATTAGCGTATGTAAAATACAGTTTTTTCAAAGAAATATCTTCAGTTTTTACTTCCAGTATTTGGTAATTATTTTTAACTAAGAGACTTATCAATTGAGGAACTAATGAAATTTCATTTAAATTTATTTTTACTTTTTCTTTAGTAAACTGTATTATGTTTAAAAGTGGGAAATTTTGGAGTTTGAATTCTAAATCTTTTTTATCAACGTCATTGAAGAAAGTTATAGTCACAATAACTCCCGCTTTTTGGAGTTCTTTAGCTGCTTCAATTTCTCCAAAATATCTCACCGTTTTGTTCAATACCAAATATTTATCACAAATATCTTCTATTTCACTTAAATCATGGCTGGATATTATTATCGTATTATTTTCTTCTTTGAGTTTCATAACTACTTTTTTAATTTCTTCTTTAGCCGTTGGATCGAGATTGTTGGTTGGTTCATCCAAAATTAGTAATTTTGGATTATGTATAAGCGCTCTGGCTAATATGAGCTTTTTCTTCATTCCTGAAGAGTACTCATAGACTTTTTTATTTATGAATTCTTTTAAATCTAACTTGTTTATAAGTCTTTGAATTAATGAAGATATTTGTTTTTTGGGGATTCCAAAAAATTTTGCGTAAAACTGGAGATTTTCATATCCTGTCATATCATTATATAAGTTTGCCTCTTCTGGAAGATAACCTATTATTCTTTTTATTTGATTAGCTTCATCAATTTTTTTATTATTAACAAAAATGTTAATAGATCCCTTTGTGGATTTTAATACTCTACACATACAAAGAAGAAGAGTAGATTTACCTCCACCGTTGGGACCAATGATTCCTAGAACTTCTCCTTCATTAATTGAAAATGAAATATTTTCAATAGCTTTAAAACCATTACTATAAGTTTTTTCTAAATTATTAACTTTGAGCGTCAAATTAATAATAGAAATCACCTCCTACCCTTATCTTTTACGAACTTCAAAATTAAAAAATTGTTTTTGACTTATTGGTGCATTATAAAAATATTGTATAAAATTAAAGTGGGATCTATATATTTATAAATAAAATTAGATGTTCAATCAAGATAATAGGTAATAGACTACAAATTAGAATTTGGCAAGCTAATTATTCTATCTGGTTTAAAAAAGGCTGCTCTTTATGGGAGACAAATACTGTTATTCTATCATCTTTTGTATTCTTAATAAAATTATAAAAATTAAGTTTAGATTTTACATCAAGATAAGCATCAGCTTCATCTAATATAAGTAAAGCAGGTTCGCCTATCAAAGCTCTCAATATACAAATTTTCTGCTTTTGACCTCCTGATAAATTCCCTCCGTTATTGAAAATAAAAGTCTCTAAATTAATCCCTTCACTTTTTACAATATCATCAAAATTAAGTTCTTTTGCCAATCTTAATATTTTTTTGTCATTTATATCTCTTCCTACTTTGATATTATTTCTTACAGTTTCGCTAAAAAGATATATATTTTGTGGAACTATTCCAACTATCTTTTGTAATGAAAAATCATCTATATCATCTACTTTAACATTATCAAGTTTTATGCTACTTATGCTACCTTTTTTAACTTCTAAAAGATTCAAAATCAAATCTATTAGAGTAGTTTTTCCTGTACCATTATCTCCGATTATTTGAACAATTTCTCCTTTTTTCAACTCTATGTTTAACTCATTATAGATGGTATCTTATTACACATAAAAACAAACATAACTAACGGCAAAATAGAAGGCATGAACTCTAAACTGAGAGATTTTACTAAAAGAGCTTTTGGATTTAAAACATCAAAGAATTTAAAAATAACTATCTTTATCGCTTTGGGTAAACTTAATTTAACCCCAGCTTACTTGCCCACACTATTCGTGAGAGAACCGTTAATACATTTCACGAAAGTTATTGGTAAAATTGAATCAATCAAGATCTATATTTTTTAAAATTTCAAAAGCACATTTTCGTTACTCTTGAATTCTTTCGTTACCAAATAAACTAACAAAGTGAAGCATTGCTAAGTTTATACCTAATCCCAACAATATGAAAATAACGTTCTTCCAACTTCCTAAATTGGATATATCTTTCCACAAATTAGGATTAAATCCTATTAAAAAAACAAAAACAAATAGGAAGATCCTTATTATAAAAGGGTTATCAAATAAAAGAAGTCCAATTCCAACCAATCCACTCCATACTACAGACCAAATAGGAAGAGTTATCAATACCGCTAAAATAATTTCTAATGTAGGTAGAGGCTTACCTGAAAAAACGCTTATGATAGAACTAATAATTAAACACCATAACATAAATCCAACACTGACCAAATAAATCGTCAACATTTTACCTAAAAATATTTCCTTTATGCTTAAAGGAGAAGCTAAAAGATACGAAATATTTTTATTCTTTTTCTCTTCTTGAAAACTTATCCAACCAAATGTATATGGAACAAAAAAGGAAGTTAATAAAGATGGCACAAGAATAGAATTTAGATTATTAGATTTGTTCAAACTTAATATTATTACTAAATATGTAACTATAAAAAGTAATAAAAGAAATTGAAATCTTTTTCTTAGAAAAATATAAAATTCTTTTTTAATTAAAGCTTTCATTGTTCTTCATCCTCCCGTATAATGGAAAGGTATATATCTTCAAGGGTAATTTTTTCTTCTTCTACTCTTTCAACATCTACACCCTGACTAATAAGATATTTCATAATATTTTTTGAGCAATCTTTGTTTCCAGTTACTAATAATTCTTTTTCATTAAGAAAGCTTATTTCACAATCTTTGGTGAATTTGCTTGTTATTACTTGAGGAATATCGCTGCTCACTCTAATTTTTACACCTATTTGAACTCCTAAAGCCCTTTTCAATTCTTCCATGTTTCCACTAACAACTATTTCTCCTCTTCTTATCAAAACAATTCTTGAGCATATTCTTTCAACATCAAATAAATCATGAGAGGTAATTAGAAAAGCAGTTTCTGTATCTTGAAAGCTTTTTAAAAATTCGACCATATTTTTTCTAGCGAGTGGATCTAAATTTGAAGTTGGTTCATCCATAAAAATGATTTCAGGTTCATGAAGGAAAGTGCGTACTATAGACAGTTTTTGTCTCATACCAGCGGAAAGTTCTTTAACCAAACTCTTTTTGTTCTCGTTAAGTTGCCATTGATTAATTAGTTCACTTTTACGATCATTAGGAACGTTATACAATTCGGACCAAAAGTTTAAATTTTCTTCTACAGTTAAATCATCATAGAAACCAGGTCCATCTAATAGAAATCCTACTCGCCTTTTTTCATTTTTTGATAGCTTATCAATCTGTTTCCCAAAAATTTTTATTGTTCCCGATGTAGGATTAAGAAGGCCCAGCATTATCTTTACAAGTGTGGTTTTCCCAGCACCGTTAGGTCCTATCAGTCCGACTATTTCTCCCGGTTTAATTGATAGATTTATATTATTTAATGCTTTTACCCCATTTTTATATGTCTTACTAACATTTTGGAGTTGTATCATATTCACAAGTCCAATTCATCTCCTTCAATAAAATATTTAATATAAGGAACTAAACAACTATTTTCAAAACTACAAATACATCCATATTTTTAATACTTAGGATTTTTCTTTTTTAGGAAAATTTATAGTCAAAGTGATTTATCTTTGTTTCTAGAACATAATAACTTACCATTTAAATTATTTGTTAACTTAAGCTCCATTGCTCTACATTCAAAGCAACCAAACCTAAATACACAATCTTCACAATTATCAATTTTGCCAAGATTCAGATTCCAGTATTTGTCAACCTTTCGATCACTAAACATTATATTAAAAGATTCTATATCCTTTATCATATTGCATAAGATCTCCTCTTTCATATAAGGGCAGGGTAATATTTTACTCTCATAATTCAAAGCAAGAGTTCCATGTAAGCAAGGATGATAATAAAAGTTTTGCCAAAAAGTTTCTCTATTCACTCTCATAAGATTTGCATTATCAAATCTTTGGGAATTATTTTTTGAATTAATATTTATTATATTATTAACTGTCTCCCCAGTACATCCCTTCCAAACTTCACTCATTATTAAATTAAAGTGTATATGCAACATCTCTGTCTAAAAGAATACTAACTCTATCACCATTAATATCTTTACCTTTTGTGCCAAATCAATTAATTCTTTAGTATATTCCTTATTTTCACGCCAATTAATCCTTTTTTAATAGACCAAAAAACTATCATCTACAAAATTAAAGCAGTCTATAATGAATTATGGAAGGTATGATGAAATAAAAAACATACCAAAAGAATTAAGACCAAAAGTACCAAAAGAAATCAATTTGTTTGTGAAGAAGTACATTTTAAAAAGAAGGTTATCTGCAACTTCTTTCTATATTTTTGAAGGAAAAGAAAGAGAAGAACTTGTTGAAACGTTAAAGATGTTTGAGTGATTTATATACTATATCTTCTTTCTTATAATAATGAACTCAATTAAATTATATTCCTTACATTAATTTAGAAAAAGTAAAAAAGCTACGATAACTCTTCTTTTCATACCACCAACTGACTTTCAATGATTTCTCTGTAAAATTGTCGTAGTCTTTGATACGTAACCTGAAATATCTTTTCAAACCTACTGACAACATTTTTAATTGAATCTATAATCAATACTAAGTACCACTAATTATTTTGTATTCTTTTTATTTCTATATGGAGTTTTATGAGTTATTGCGTTATATCTTAATTTCTTTTTATAACTATTAATCTTATTTTTTAGTTTTTTCATAAAACCTTCCTTTTCTTTTTTGACTTTCATAGTTGTCTACCCCCTTTGTTACTAAATAAATTTTTATCTCTTTATCTATCATACATTTTTCTATATGACTTTAAGATATTATTTTGATAGCCTCAAACATTTATCCCTTTATTCTAATCAGGTAGAGTAAGGACAACTATTTCTTTGGTTATTTTTCTTCCCATAATTACAGTGAAGAGAAAAAGAATTATTCCTGTAATATTAAATATCCAAAGAAATATATTATTTGAATTTTCTGTTAGAGGCAGATAATTAGATAAATAGCTTCCTCCAAAGATTGCTATAAACCCAATAATGAAAAATAAATTGTTGATTATGCTTATTCTTTTTATCCTAAAAATTAGATAATACATCAAAGAAAGTAAACCTAGACCAAAAATTGAGATATGAAGGAACATTTTTAAAAAATAGAAATCTATAATCCTTTTTTCTAAAAATATTTCAGAAACAAAGTTAGGAACTAAAAAGATCAAAAGGAGTTCTATTTCCATAACTATCCAACCAACTATAACAGAACTGTACAGATAAGGTTGTATTTCAAATCCATTCGACAATAAAAGCTCTATTCTACCGTTGGCTTTTTCAGGGATAACTAAGTTTCTAAGCATCATCGATGTCCCTACAGTATATACAAAAAAAGCCATAAGAATTAGCATCCTCTGAAATATTATATCTGAACCTTCTGATGGCATAGAACTCACTACACTCATCAAAATAAAAGTTGCTATTGCTACCAACAAAATTGCTGGAAAATAAAAGTTGACAAAGCTTGTTAACAACATTCTAAAATTATATTTCATTATTTTCTTCATTAACTTTCACCCCCAATTTTTCTAAGAATAAATCTTCAAGACTTTTGTAGTTACTTAAGATATCGCTTTTTAAATTATCTAACAATATCTCTCCGCTTTTCATCAACATAACCCTGTGAGCAAGCTTTTCAACTTCTGCTAAATCATGTGATGTATAAAATATACTTTTTCCTTCTTTGTTCAGTTTAACAATCAACTCTCTCATCTTTATCCTTGAAATTGGATCTAGCCCACTCATTGGTTCATCAAATATAATAAGTTTTGGATCTTTTAAAAGTCCTAATACAAAAGATAACTTTCTTCGTGTACCCTTTGAATAAGTATGAACTTTATTATCTAAAAATTCCGAAAGATCTAAATATTTTGCATATTCTTCTATTTGATTGTTAGAAAGTTTACCTCCAAGATACTCTCTGAAGATCTCTATGTTTTTCCATCCTGTTTCTTTTTCCCAGAGTAAATCTTTTTCTGAAACTACTGATACAGTTAGTCCAGCTTTTTTTATTATTTGGTTTTTGTCAACGTTATATATACCTGTTAAGCATCTTATAGTAGTAGTTTTTCCTGCACCATTTGGGCCAACCAGAGCTACAATTTCATTTTCTACAATATCAAAAGAAATACCTTTTAGAATTTTATTTCCTCCAAGTTCTTTTGTTAAAGCTTTCACAGAAATTAAAGTGTTTTTATTTTTTGTATCCATCTACAGTTTTCACCTCTTTCTTTGGCTTTAATAAATCCCCTTGCCATACAATTAGAACAAAACCAAAAATCTTCACACTCTCCACAAATATCAAAGTTTGGAGCAGGGGTTTGCGAAATTTTTTCTAAAACTTTTGTATTATTTCTTAGCAGATTTTTGATGCTTCCATTATAGGATTTAATATTTCCTATAATGACATCGGACATTTGGCATAGTCTTACATCTAAATTTGGGGCAATAACTAAGCCCGTACTACCAACCCCACAATTTGTACTCGCTTGAGCCTGAGCATCAATTACATTAATAAAAGAAGATCCATACTTTTTTAACAGTTCCTCCATATTGCTTATGAAAGTATTATAGGCTTTTTCATTGTAAGATAAAATAAATCTTTTCTGTCTTTTGCTCTTCCTATAGGAGCTATGGGACCAAAAGCTACTGCATCAGCTCCTAGATTATAATCAATAGTAGCTATTTCCTCTATTTGAGTAACATTTTGTGGTGTAACACTGCAAGCTATTCGTACAATGATGCCTAAATCTGTTAACCTTTCTATAGTTTTCATGGCTAATTGGTAGGACTGAGTATGCCCGGTGAACCATTCCATGTATTCGTGAGAACTTCCATGTAAATCAATTTGAACCATTACTTTCTCCTTATTCTTTTTTAGAATTTCAAAAGTTGTTTCTGAAAAAGCACTTCCATTTGAAAGAATTCCGATTATTTCAAATGGAAGTAATTAAAAGAATGATGTGTAGATGGTTCTCCCCCCGTTATTTCTAGAGTCCTTGTTCCTAATTCAAATATCTCTTTGAAAAAAGATGCTGTTTATTCTTTACTTAACTCCAATAAATTTTCTCTTTCTCCACTATGATTATAGCAATGTTTACAGTGAAAGTTGCAATTGTTAGTAATTTCAAGCTCCATCTCTCTTGGAACAATAAATTCCCAACTTCCAAGCTTTTCAAGTTTATTTTCAATCTTTTTCTCTTTATAAGGAATACTATTTACCGGCTAATAATCTTAATTCTTATTCTATCTAATATTTACCTCTGCGTTTCTAAACATTTCTCATATTTTCAAAACTTTAAAATACATACTTATCAACTTTCCTCAGCATAGCTTACAATTTCTTCAGGATTTATTGATTCTAAACTTGATATTATTTCTTCATCTCCTCCAAAACTAATGCCCCCTAATAACAATACTCTTGTCAATAAAAATAGCAACAAACTTTTTCACCCCTTGCATAATATGTAATGTGTAACACTTTTTTCTTACAAACTCAAAAGACCATTCACTATTTTTATTATATCCTTTTCCATATGATAAACAAGTGATTTTTTTATTGAATTCAAATATAGATTGGAATATATTTTTAGAGATTACCTCAAAAAAGCTTATGTAAACTTTAATTTCGATGTTTTTTATCGTGTTTTATACTCTGTTTTTACTTTCCCTTTTTTGATAACGGTTATGATACAATAGTTTAAAGATAAAAAAGTAACTGTATATTCACTCGTTAACATTGAAACAAAAGTAAATATTATGTTATTTTTAAATGACAATTGTACAACAAAAACAGGTATTCATAAGGAGATAATTCAAATGTCTTTAAAAATGGTTATCAAGTTATCAACTTACGGACAGTTTGGAAAGCCATTGCTGAATTATCTTGAATCAATTCCTTTAAACTATAAAACAAAAGAGTATATAGAAATATTAAAATCACTTTCAATATTTTGGATAATTTCTTTCCTTATATCGTAATAAATACTTGTCTTAAAATTCTTAGAAGAAGTGAATTGTGTAGTTTCTTCCTCAACTATGTTGGGTATAGATTCTTTTTCGTAAGAAACAACTGCTTGAAAAAATTTATTGGATGAAATGCAAAAATTTCTGCTATTACTTTTGAAATGTATGCCGGGGAATATATTTTTAATTTATCTGAATTCAAAAAATCAGAGTAATTGGTTTCGATAACAAGTGGTGAATGCTTATATTTTTCTAAGTCACCAAGGTTCAAATGAAAGATAGGCAGATTTTTAATTTCTGAAATTATACTTTCAAAGTTCTTTCTTTCAACAACCGCAATTATTACATCATTATGCAGTAAAGCGTAATCACCAGCTTTGGTTTTGTATTGTTTTTTTTAAAAGAGAAAATCACATCGCCATTTGTTTTGTACAAATAAGGCCAACAATATTTTGTTATCTTTTCTTATAGACACTCTATATGGGAAATTTTCTTTATCTGTTGATTCAAGGAACTATAATAGAAAGTTCATAATTTTTCTTCTTATAAAAAGTAAGCAAGCTCTTAGAACTTTTCTTATCTTTAACTTGCTATATTATGTCGTTTTTCATAAAACATGATTGATCATCTTTTTAAAACACTCTAAAGATATTTGATTTTCTTCTTTTGCTCCTATAGTAACTCTTATTTTATTTTCTAATTTTTTCTATTCCTCCATCAGAGTCGTAAAGTGGAGTACCTGGAAGCGGTAGAAAATGGACCATTCCTAATACAGGTTTTTCAACATAAAAAACATCTTTTGTTCACATAGATATTTCCTCCTTT
>NZ_AZRK01000003.1 GCF_002895485.1 Petrotoga sp. 9PWA.NaAc.5.4 | reverse complement strand
TTAATAGATTCCTTTGTTTTTTAGAAAATAAGTGTTTTAATTTATAATTTTATAATGGCTTCAGTTCGAAATCAAAAAGGGAGGAATTTTATGAGTAAGCATGATTTTTTTGGAAGAAGTTTAACGGTTATGAATGACCTAACGATAGAAGAACAAATTTTTTTATATCAACAAACAAAAAAATTGAAGGATAAGGCAAAAAGGAAGGAAGATCTTAGTGAATTTCAAATAGAGAAACCTGTTGGTGTATATATCGTTTTTGTTGAACCAAGTACAAGAACTAAAGAGTCTTTCATAAATGCGGCTAAATTTCATAAAATGGCTAAGGTAAATATTTTTGATTCCGAACATTCTTCTTTTAACAAAAATGAAAGTTATGTAGATACTTTTAATATGCTAACAGGATATTCTGATTACTCAATATTCATAGTTCGGACAAAATTAGAAGGAGTATGTAAACTTTTGGACGAAAAAGTGTCTGATTACGCTTTGAGACATGGCTATGAAAAGCCTTCTTTCATAAATGCGGGAGATGGAAAGCACGAACATCCTACGCAAGAAATTCTTGACGAATTTACATTTTTAGAACAAATGAATTTTGACAATCACTTCATTCATATCGCACTTGTTGGAGATCTTCTTCATGGAAGAACTGTTCATTCTAAAGTAACAGGTTTAAAAATTTTTAAAAATGTTTTGGTAGATTTAATTGCTCCAAAAGAACTGAGTATGCCTCAACATTACGTGAATAAAATGATAGAAAACGGTTTTGAAGTACGTATATTTGATTCAATTGAAAATTATTTGAAACAAGAAAAGGTTGCAAAGATTTGGTATTTTACAAGGCTTCAGTTAGAAAGAATGGGAGAAGATATTTTGGAGAAAGAACATTTATTACGAAAAAGCGTGACGTTTAATAAAAATTTTCTTGATTTTCTACCAGAAGGCACGAAATTTTATCATCCGTTACCACGTCATAAGGTTTATCCAACTATACCTAATTTTCTTGACCCTTTACCTGTTAATGGATGGGAAAGTCAAGCTATAAATGGATTTTGGACAAGAATAATTTTACTTTCTATGTTTGGTGGGGCATTAAATGCTCCCTTTGACACGTCTATAAAACCTGTAGAAGTTAACGAAGAAGACTTCATAATCTCTGCCCCTATAACTCATGGCACAAAAGGAGTTCTAAAGGAAGGAAAACGAGGAATAAAACCCATAGAAAACGGGACAGTTATAGACCACATTGCAAAAGGTCAAAACCCAGATAAGATTTACGAGACGATTATGAAAATAAGGAAAATTCTAAAACTTTATGAGATAGATAGCGCAGACGGTATTTTTAAATCCGCAGACGGTAATTTTAAGGGATATATAAGTCTTCCGGACGTTTATCTTTCAAAAAAAGAAATCAAAAAACTTTCTGCAATATCTCCAAACACAACTGTCAATATTATAAAAGATAGCCATGTGGTAGAAAAATATAGAATAACGTTACCTCCGTTTATATATGGCTTCGAAGAATTAAAATGTAAAAATGAAAATTGTATAACTAACCCTATTCACAATGAAAATATCCATGTATCTTTTACAAGAGGAAAGAAAGATGATTTGATTTGTAATTATTGTGAAACTTCTCATACTTTCGAAGAAATATGGAATATATAAAATACATGATTTTTTAAAATAATATTTTTTGTTATTCCCAAATTTCTGGTTCCACTTCTAATTCAACATCATATTTTTCTTTTATAGTATTTTTTATAAAATCAATGAGTGCTATAACCTCTTTATAGGTAGCTTTACCTGTGTTTACTATGAATCCTGCGTGTTTTGTAGATATTTGTGCGTCACCTATACTGTAACCTTTTAATCCTAATTTTTCAATTGTTGATCCTACGTAAAAATTTGGAGACGGTCTCTTGAAAATACTACCTGCACTCGGTATATCAAGAGGCTGTTTTACCCATCTTTTAATAGAGAAATCTTTTATTCTTTTATCTATATTTTCTTTATTATCTTTTTTTAAAACGAGCTTTGCAGACAACAAAATATAATCTTTGCTTTGTAGTATACTTTTTCTATAGTTAAAGTTCATATCTTCTTTTTCAAAAATCTTTATACTTAAATCATTTAAATCTAAGACTTCTGCTTGCATAAAAACTTCTTTAATTTCACTTTCATAGGCACCTGCATTCATATAAACGGCTCCACCAAGAGAACCTGGAATGCCGCAGGCGAATTCAAGGCCCGAATAACCCATTTGAGATGTTAGTAACGATATAGAAGCAAGTGAAACTCCACATTCTCCTTCAACAAATAAAAATTCATTTGAAGATGAATTCATAAAATGTAAGTTAGTTAAATATTTAGTAGATAATACTAAAAAATTTAAATTATTATCGGCTACTATTAAGTTGGTACCAAATCCCAAAATTTTAAAAGGAATTTGATTTAAAACAAGTTCTTTCGCTGCGTTTAAAAAAGCCTTCTTTGTTTTTGGGAAAATAATATAAGAAATTTTTCCACCTACACGCATGTTGGTGTAATATTTCATCAACTCATTACTTTTTATTTCACAACCATTTATATATAGGTTTAACATAAGCTTTTCTAAGTTCATTCAACTTTTCACCTAACTCACGCAAATTCTTGTTCAAATTTATTACTCAATTTTTTCACCCACTCGGGTTCGTTTCCATATCCGAATCTTTGCATCAATTTTCCACAATGATTTTGCATAATGTTTGCCATTTTTTCGTCCCAATTTTTCCAATGAGAAATTTTATATCTATCGGCACTAGAATTTAATTTTTTATTTAGTAATTCAGGTTTAAATGTATAATTTCTATAAAAACCATCGTCAAACCTGCTTGAAAAATCTAAAAATTCTAAGAATTTTTTTTCTTTATCAGCGGTGATAAAAAGATCCTCATAACGATATACTTTGAAATTTTTTCTACCTTCCATAGTTTTCAATACAAAAGTATTAAGTTTATTATAATACCATGCGTATCTTTCGAATCGAGACATGGACTTCCACTTTTTGAAATATGGGTCGTCTTTAAAATGATAAGGTCTCATGCTCATTTCTAAGAAAGAAAGGTCACCCCATTTGTACAATAAGTATACAGGCGAACTTAAAGCTGATCTTATCCATGTTCTCGGATCTCTAATAATAAAAACTGTTTTACTATTTGGAAACACTTCTTGTAAAAGATCTATAACGCCATGCAAATGGTTACTCGATTCAACGTATATACTTTCTTTAGTTTCTTGTAATATTTGTTTTCTCAAACCTTTTATATATTCTTTTGTTTTCTCATCAGAAATTTTTCCAATTCTTCTATAAGTACTGAGTTTGCACATTGATTTAGACGGTAAAAATTGACCTACAGTCATTTGATAAAATCCAAATCTTTTTATATCTCTTGCCCACTTCTTCAAATCTCTAAAAAATACATTTGCAGGTTCGTGTACAGAAAAGCAGTCTTCTATCATTTGAGACAAACTTTTAGCTAAAAATTGAGTTCCAGTTCTTCCAGTGGAAGTAATAAAAACACAATGTTTATTAAAAATATCTTCCATACTAATCCCCCCTATTCTTTATTTGAAAGTGCCTGTATAAAGCTTAACTTTGGCTTCAATTCTTCTTTTAACATATCATGATTTTTGTAATGTATCGTATTTATACCAACTTTTTCAGCTGCACGAATATTTTCAACAGTATCGTCGATAAAAATTGTTTGTACAGGAATTAAATTGTATTTATTGAGTAAGATTTTATATATTTCAATCTCAGGTTTTATAAGTTTTACTTGATATGATATAACCATTCCATCAAAAAGATTAAAAAACGTATATTTTGAAAGAATTTCCTTGAAAGCTTTTTCATGAAAATTAGATAAAATATACAATTTATAGCCATTTGCTTTTAGTTCATGCAAAAGCTTTATATTTTCTTCAATAGGAAAAAGAAATTTATCCCAACTTTCTATAATTAAAGAAATTTCTTTTTTAAATTCAGGACTTGTCTTATAACATGCCTCTTGGAATTCTTCATAAGATAATGTCCCTCTGTCTAATTCTTTCCAGAAACTATTTTTAAAAACAATAGATTTTAGTTTATCTTTCAACATATCGTTTCCAAATAAATTATTTAGTATTTCGTCGGGATCAAATTTCACAAGAACGTTTCCTAAATCAAAAACGATGTTTTTTATCATTTATAATCACCCAATTCTCTTAAAAGTATTTAGCTGGAAAAATTCTCAGTACTAATAAGATTATAGCATATCAATATTAACTTTGAAAAAATAAAGTTTAAGGAAAATGTCAAGTTAGTCGTGGTAAAATAATATGAAAATTGTATATCGATAACAGTTAGTTTAGAAATGAAAATTTTTTAAAAATAAACTTTTGAATTTAAAGTGGGTCCAGGGCGAAGCCCTTCCCTCTCTCCTTAGCTACACGTAGTGAAGAAGTTAAAGAAATTCATATTTTGTAAGAATTAGATAGAGACTTTAGAAATGAAAATTTTTCAAAAATAAGCTTTTGGATTTATGACGGGTTCAGGGCGGAGCCCTCCTCTCTCTCCTTAGCTACACATAGCGAAGAAGTTAAAGAAATTCATATTTTGTGAGAATTAGAGTTGAGGGGGTATTTTTGAAAAAAATAAACGTCAGAACATTTATAGAATCTGAGTTTTATAATTTCTAAAGTAACTATATAAAACTAAATAGGAGGTGTTTTATAATATATGAATCATTTTCATATCGTCAAACATCCATTGATAAAGCATAAACTTTCTATCATGAGAAACAAAGATACAGGTCCTAAAGAATTCAGAGAACTTTTAAACGAAATTACTTTACTTCTTACGTATGAAGCTACAAGAAATCTTCAGACATTGGAAATAGATGTCGAAACCCCCATAGAAAAGACCAAAGGCGAAGTAGTAGAAGATAAAAAGATTGCTATTGTGCCAATATTGAGAGCAGGATTAGGCATGTTAGATGGAGTACTATCGTTGGTACCAAACGCAAGTGTTGGATTTTTAGGCGTTTTTAGAGATCCTGATACTTTAAAGCCTATAGAATATTACGAAAAGTTTCCAGAATTTGGTGACGACCATCAAATTTTCATATTAGACCCTATGTTAGCTACAGGGCATTCCATGGTACATGCAATAAAAGAAGTCAAAAAACATGGAGGTAAAAATATAATAGTCATGTGTTTAATAGCTGCTCCTGAGGGAGTAAAAGTAGTTGAGAGCGAAAACGATGATGTAGAAATTTATGCAGCCGCTTTGGACAAAAAGTTAAACGATAAAGCTTACATAATACCAGGATTAGGGGACGCTGGAGATAGATTGTTTAGAACTAAATAAATTAGAGATTTAAATACAAAATGCAGTCAAGATATTGGTTTAGAATAAATAAGCTAAATTTCGGGGGCAATTAGATGTCAAAGCTTTTAAAACATACATTTTTATTTTCTTCAGCAACGTTAATTAGTAGATTATTAGGATTACTAAGAGATGCTGCCTTTGCTCATTATTTCGGAGTTAGTGCTGAATATGATGCTTACCTTGTTGCTATCCTTTTACCTTTCTTTCTCAGACATATATTTGCAGAAGGGGCATTTTCTTCAGCCTTCATACCGCTTTTTAGTAGGAAAGAAGGTAAAGATGCCCAAATATTTTTTAGCACGGCCTTTTGGTTTATAGCTATTTCGACCACTTTATTATATATACCTGTTTTTATTTTCTCAGATAAAATTGTTTTGATTCTTGGAAGCGGTTTAACAGGATCACAAATTACTTTAACTTCATTTTTATTAAAGATAACTTATCCTTTTATCATCTTTATTTCTCTTTGGGCTTTGATATCAGGAACTTTGAACACGAAGGATATATATTTCATTCCTGCTTTTGCCCCATCTTTATCTAATATTTCAAGTATACTATTTATTGTATTATCTTCCTTTTTTGTTCCTAAAATACTTGGACCTGCTATTGGATTTACTTTGGGAGGTCTTCTTCAGTTTATATTGGTATTTTTTATGTTAAGAAAAATTAAATTCAGAATAACCTTTGATTTTAACTCTAAAGATTTAAAACAAATTTTAAACCTATTTGGCCCAGCTTTATTGGGGGTAGCTGTTACTACCTTGAACACAGTTATAGATACTAATATAGCAACATGGACAGGAATTGGTGGGGTTTCTACTATACAATACGCTCTTAGAATTTATCAACTACCCTTAGGTATATTTGCAGTAAGTGTTGCGAATGCTTTGCTTCCAAAACTATCCTTTTCTTCAAGTAAAGTGGATAATAAAGATTATGAAAAAAATTTAAAAGATAGCATTGAATTGACATTATTTTTCACTATTCCTGCAACTTTAGGTCTTCTTTTTTTAAATAAAGAAATAGTTGCTTTGATTTATCAGCATGGAAGTTTCACCTATCAGGATACTATAAATACCGCACAGGTTTTATTTTTTTATTCTTTAGGATTACCTTTTTATTCTTTGCATACAATATTTATAAGAACATTTCATTCAAAACTAAATACTAAATATCCATCTATTGTAGCAGTTATTATGTTACTTGTGAATACTATATTAGATATAATTTTGGCATTCAGATTTGGTGTTGTTGGTATAGCTGCAGCTACAGCAATTTCCGGAGTAGTAGGTATGTTAATGACAGGATTTAGCTCTTTCAAATATTTGAATATAAAAGATTGGCTCGAAATATTAAAAATCTTCGGAGCCAGCTTTATTATGACTTTATTTATAGTAACCGTTAGAGAATATTTTCAATCAAGGTTCATGATAATTGTACTTATAATTTTAAGCGCAATAGTTTATTTTTTGGGAGCTTATTTATTACGATCCAAAAAGCTTAATTCAGCAGTTAGAATAATATTTAGGAAAAATAAGTAAACAGGTCAGACTTAATTTTCTTACTTTTTACTCATACAAATGGCATGCCACTGTTTGACCTTCAACTTCTTTTAGTAAAGGGTCTTTGAGTTTACATATGTCTTTAACAAAAGGACATCTTGGATGGAATCTACATCCGGAAGGAATATCTACTGCGTTTGGTACTTCGCCTTCCGGTATTATCCTTTCCTTTTTTGATTTAGGGTCTGGTTCGGGTACAGCTGATATTAAAGCTTGTGTATAGGGATGCTTGGGTGTTATATATATTTGTTCAAAAGTTCCCAATTCTACAATTTTTCCTAAATACATTACAGCTATCCTGTCACATATATATTTTGTAGTTGCCAAATCATGGGTTATGAAAAGATAGGTTAGGTCAAATTCCTTTTTTAAATCTATCATTAACTTTAGAAGCTGTGACCTCACTGACACATCGAGCATGGCAACGGCTTCATCGGCAACAACAAATGAAGGTCTTAATATTAAAGCCCTTGCAATAACTACTCTCTGCCTTTGACCTCCAGATAAATCTCTTGGATATCTTGAGAAATATTCTATAGAAGGCGAGAGTTGAACTCTCTCCAACATTTCAAGAACAAGCTTTTCCTTTTCAGCTTTATCTTTGCCTATATTATGAATTTGTAAAGGGTGCATAACTGCTTCTCCAATTTTCATGTGAGGGTTTAATGCTGCCAAAGGATCTTGAAAAATTATTTGAATATCTTTCCTAATCTTTCTTAATTCTTTTTTTGAAAAAGTACTGATATCTTTTCCTTTAAAAATAATTTTGCCTTCACTGGGATCTTCTAATCGTGTTATTAATCGACCAGTTGTGGTTTTACCACTTCCAGATTCACCGACTAATCCAATTGTCTCTCCTTTTTTTACTTCAAAATCAATTCCATCAACAGCTTTAACAAAATTAGGTTTTTTACGAGTTAATACTTCAGCAACTGTACGTTTTAAAGGAAAATATTTTTTTAGTCCTTGTACTTTTAATATAATGTTATCTGACACTTGAATCACCTACGTTTTTTTCTAAGTCATTATGTTTTTCAAAAAGCCAACAGTTCACAGTGCTTTCTTCTACAAAAAAATTCGAAGGTTCTTTTTCTTGACAAATAGACATTGCAAACTCACATCTTGGGGAAAATTTACATCCACTTGGAGGATTAGCCAAATCTGGAGTATTCCCAGGTATATACTTTAATTCTTTATCGTTTATATTGGTGTTTGGGATAGATTTCAAAAGTGCTTTAGTATAAGGATGTTTCGGTTTATAGTAAATATTTTCTTTAGAGGACATTTCTACCAATTTACCAGCGTACATCACTCCTATTTTGTCAGCAAGTTGAGCAACAACTCCTAAATCATGAGTTATTAATAACATTGACATTTGATATTCGTTTCTTAATCTTTTAATTAACTCAATAATTTGAGCTTGTACTATAACATCTAAGGATGTTGTGGGCTCGTCTGCAATAACAAAACTTGGTTTTAGAACTAATCCTAAAGCAATCATTACACGTTGTCTCATACCTCCGCTGAATTGAAAAGTGTACTGATTCATTCTGCTTGGTTCTATCCCAACTTCTTTTAATACCGCAGCTCCCATTTCCATGGCTTTTTTTGTTGATATCTGAGGAAAATGGGACTGGACTATTTCTATAAATAAATCTTTAACTTTCATGATAGGATTGAGAGAGGTCATCGGATCTTGAAATATCATAGTAATATCTCTTCCTCTTAACTCACGCATTTGTTTTTCATTAAAATTAACAATATTTTTACCGTTTATAATAATTTCACCGTATAGCTGAGCATTCAAAGGAAGAATTTTCATTAAAGCTTGTCCTAAAGTGGATTTACCACACCCAGATTCACCAACAAGTCCTAAAGTTTCACCATCTTTAATCTTAAAACTAACATCATCAACTGCTTTGATTGTATTTCCATCACTTTTGTAATAGACTTTTAGATTTTTTATCTCAAGCACAGCATTACCTTCTTTCTCTAATTGTAGGATTCAACATTTCATTTAATCCCTCACTAAACATTGAAAACCCCAGAGTTACAGTTATAATCGCAACTCCCGGAAATGTCAAAGCCCACCAAGCGCCGCTTAAGATAAACCTTTGTCCGTTACTTAAATCAAATCCCCAGTCAGGAGTTGGGGGAGCTATTCCCAAACCCAAAAAACTTAAACCTGCCTCTGTCATTATTGCATCAGCTAAGTTCATAGATAAGACTACAACAACCGAAGGCAAAACGTTTGGTAAAATATATCTACTCAATATGGATAAGTTTGAGGCTCCAATGGCTCTTGCTCCATCCACGTACAGTTCGTTTTTTACAGAAGAAACCTGATTTCTTATCACTCGAAAATATGTTGGAATGTATACTACAGCGATAGATATCGCAATATTCATAATACCTGGCCCTAAAAAAGCAGCAATCGCAATAGCTAAAATTAAACCAGGAAAAGAATATATTGCATCCATAATTATCGACATTATTCTATCAAAAATACCTCCAATAAATCCCGATAGTAAACCTAAGGGTATTCCCACTATTGAGGCTATTCCTACAGAAACAAACGCTATAGTAAGAGCGATTCTAGCACCGTACACTACTCTACTAAAAACGTCTCTACCAAGATTGTCCGTACCAAACCAAAATTCGTTATTAGGAGCTGTTAATGATTTTCCAACTCTCTCGGTAGGATCATAAGGAGAAATTTGGTGAGCAAAAATAGCAATAAAAATATAAAAAATTAAAATAACTAAACCTATAAAAGTAAGCCACGCATTAAAGCCTTTAAACAAATGTGACATACCTTTGCCCATTTTTGATGAAACGAACTTATAATCTTCCATTTATATCCTCCTTAATATCTAACTCTTGGATCTATCAGTGCATTAATTATTTCAACTATTATATTTATAACAATTACAAAAATAGCAAAAAATACAACCGTTCCTTGAATTGCAGGGAAATCTCTATATCTAATTTTCATGATCAAATAACTACCAATACCTGGCCAAGAAAAAGTAGTTTCAGTTAAAACAGCCCCTGCCATTAAAAGTGCCAATTGTAGTCCCATAACTGTAAGAATTGGTACTAATGCGTTTCTTACAGCGTGTCTATATAAAATCTTATTTTCGGGTACTCCTCGAGCTTTCGCAGATTTAACATAATCGGAAGTTAAAGTAAGTATGGTGTTGTTTCTAACCATTCTTAAAAATATGCTTGAAGTAACCAATCCTAAGGTAATTCCTGGCAATATTAAATGTTCAAGAACATCCAAAAACGCAACCCAATTTCCTCTAAGTAGAGAATCCAACAAAAATAGACCTGTGATACTTTCAAAATCAACAGTTGCACTGATTCTTCCGGCTATCGGAAGCCATTTAAGTTGCATGCCAAATATATATTGCAACATTAAACCGAACCAAAAGACTGGTACAGAATACATAAACATTGAGAATCCTCTTGCCGCAATATCTACGGGTTTATCTCTTTTTTGAGCTGCTTTTGATCCCCAAAAAATACCTATCAAAACGGCTATTATAAAAGCGAAGATGGTTAATTCTAAAGTTGCAGGAAATCTTTCAAGAATCTCATCTAAAACCGGCCTTCCAGTCATTGTCGATGTTCCAAAATCTCCTTTCAATAACCCTCCTAAATAATCAAAAAATTGGACTATAATAGGCTTGTTCAAACCCAACTCAGCTCTTCGAGCCTCTATAACTTCTTGAGAAGCCCTTCCGCCTAACATCGCTGCAACAGGATCACCCGGCATAATTCTTATTACTACAAAAATAACGACAAGAAGTACAAATAACATGGGGATAGCTAATAATATTCTCACTATTATATAATTTCTTAAAGACAAGAAAATCACCTTTCTTTTTATAAACTTCATTTACTTTAAAATTGCCCCGATAATAATATATCGGGGCAAAAAATACGACATTTAAAATGAGAAAGTAATTAAAATAAAATTATTCTTTATACAAAAGATAATATCTAAAAACTTGAGATGGTTCTAACAAAATACCTTTAATGTTAGTTTTTGCGGCAACGGTTTCTACTCCTTGCCAAAGTGGAACATAGGGAACACTTACCGCTAAATCTTGTTGAACTACATGATAAAGATCGGTTCTAGCTTCTTGGTCGTTAGACACCCTTGCTGCTCTCATTACTGCTTCAATGTAAGGATTTACATAAAAACTTCCCATAGATTTTGCTCCACTTTCTGACATAAATGGCCACAAATAATCGTCGGGATCTATATAATCTGGATACCATCCTAACAAAAACATGCCCATGTTGCCGTTAAGGAAATAATCTACGTAAGTTGCCCACTCAGCGTACTGCAAGCGCACATCTATTATCCCGGTTTTTTCTAAAGATTCCATTAAAACTTGAGCAACATCTGCTTCTGTAGTACCATAATGTGTAGGTGAATACCAAAGGTCTATAACCAATTTGTTCCTTTCATTGTAACCAGCTTGATATAAAAGTTGTTTTGCTGTTTCCACGCTACCATCTTGAAAAACGTCTTCATGACTCCACATTCCCATTGGAACAAGAGAATATAGAGGAGCAGCCATATTTTGGAATACTTCTTCTACTATTAAGTGTCTATCTATAACTTGAGAGATTGCCTGTCTAACTAAGGGATCATTGAAAGGTGGTTTTTGTACATTGAAAACAACCATTCTTACTTGAGGACTCTCACCTTGAATAACTTGTAGATTTTTAGAATTCTTTAAATCTAATATGTCTCTTGGATCAAGATGTCTGAACGCTATATCGATTTCCCCAGTTTCTAAAGCCAATCTTAAAGTTGAAGCATTTTCATAAAATTGAATTATGATTCTGTCTGTTTTTGGTTTCTGGCCAAAATATCGTTCATTTGTTCTCAAAGTAATTCTGACATCCCTTATCCATTCTGTTACTTTATATGGTCCTGAAGAAGAAGGAACGCCGTCATAGAATTTGTCCGCAGGAAAAACCTTAGGGTTAACTGGCCAAGCAACTGTATAACCTAAAACTGATACAAAAGCAGAAAAAGGATACAATAAAGTTACTTTAAATGTGTAGTTGTCAACAACCTCTGTTGATTTCACCACATCAGACAACAAAAACGCCGGATCTCCACCCAATTTTATAACTCTATCAAAAGAAAATTTAAAGACATTTGCGTCGATAGGGGTACCATCTTCAAAAACTACGCCTTTTTTAACATGAAAAGTATATTCTAATCCATCTTCTGATACTTCCCAACTTTCAAATAAATTTGGAACAATCTCCGAAGAATTTACCTTGTAATCAACTGGACCTGCCAAAACGTTTTGTAAAATATTGCTGGAAAAATAGTCATAACACAAAGCTGGATCTAAGGTTCTTATTTTGTCTGTAGTTCCAACAACAATAGTAGATTGCGCCAAAATTCCAACAAATAACCCAACCAAAACAAAAATGCTCAATAAATACTTTTTCATATAACCCCTCCTTGTATAATAATACCTACTCACTTTAGAAATTCCAAAATCTTTATTATATATATGTTTTAGCGTTGATTCTTTTACAAAATACCTCCCCACTTCTAATCCTTACTAATTCCTAATTTCTTTAGTTTCTCGGTACTTGTACCAAAGGAAGGGGGGAGAGGGCTCCGCCCTGGACCCATTTTAAAGTCAAAAGCTTATTTTTCGAAAATCTTCATTTCTAAAGTCTCTATAATAATACCCACTTTAGAAATTCTAAAACTTAAGTTTTTCGAATGTTTTAGTTTTAAATCTTTAAAAAATACCCCTGCTTCTAATCATCATTAATTTCTAATTTCTTTAACTTTTTTCGCTACGTGTAACGAAAGAGAAAAGTTGGACTCCACCCTGGATCCATTATAAATTCAAAAATTTATTTTTAGAAAATTCTTATCTTTAAAGTCTCTAAAATTCTTTCAAACATCATATTAAACTTCATATAAATATAAAATATGGTTTTATTAGAGACACCATATTTTAATATTTTGTACGTACTTGAATTTTTTTTAATTAGAAATTACTTATAATTAACTTTAATGAAAAACTAAGAATGAAATTTTTGTCATTGTAACAATATACCATGAAAAAAACTTCATATAACTATCAATTATAAAGGCATGCAAGTTTATTTTACATGTTTTTTATTATACACTGAAATTTTAAATTAGTCAATATAATGCTATTTTGATATTTCAAAATATTTTTTGTCTTTAATGCAATATAATTTTTCTTTTCCTTGATTTTGTCTATAAAATAACGTTTCTCCACATTCTGGACATTTTTGCTCGGAAGGTTCATACCAATACATATTGCCACATGAATCACATTTGAAATATGTTTTTCCTTTTTTACTTTTCAGCTTTTTTATTTCTCCTCCACAGTTTGGACATTTGCCTCGGGCGGTAACATTTTTGGTATAAGTACATTTTGGATAGTTACTGCAAGCTATAAATTCTCCAAACTTTCCATGTTTTAATACTAAATCTCCTCCGCAGACTGGGCACTTTTCTCCTATTTTGTTATCTTCTGTATTGTTTGTTACTGTTTCTTTTAAATAGTCTTTTATGTATAATTTATCTTTTATTGTTATTCCAAAGGAGTTCATAGGTATCTTTTGTGTCTCTTTGCATTCTTCACAAGATAAGTACAATCCATATCTCCCAAAATTTAGAATCATATTTTTACCACATTTTTGACAAGCTACATCACTTTCATATTTTAAAAGTAACTCTTTATTTTTTACGCTTTCTGAAGCTTTTTTTAGGAATTTTTCAAAGTTTTCATAAAATGTTTCAAGAATTTGTTTACTCTTGTTTTTCCCTTCTTCTATCTTATCTAAATCTTCTTCCATGTTAGCTGTAAATTTAACATCTACAATTTCTGGAAAAAATTTTTCTAAGAAATCTGTTACGACAAAACCTGTTGTAGTTGGTTTTAAGGTACTTTTTGAAATTTTAACTATGTATTTTCTCTCAAGTAACGTAGATATGATAGTTGCATACGTAGAAGGCCTACCTATTCCTTTTGCCTCAAGTTCTTTTATTAAAGAAGCTTCAGTATATCTATTAGGTGGATTAGTTTCTTTTTCTTCAAATTTTAGTTGATCTGAAGTAATTTCTGTCTTCTCGTTGAGTTCAAAATATGCTTCTTTTTCGCCAACGTTCCAAAAATTTTCAAATCCATCAAAAATTCTCTTCTTGGATGTAATTTCAAAAGTATATTTACCAGTGGTGTCGTCTATAGAATACTTCTTTTCCAAATATTTAGATGGAGATGACTGAGACGCCATAAACCTGTTCCATATTAGTGTATAAAGTTTTAAATGATCACCCGATATTAATTTTTTTGCTATTTGTGGGTTTATATTAACATCTGTAGGCCTAATAGCTTCGTGCGCATCTTGTACGTTACTTTTTTTGTTTTTATAAGTATAATTTCCCACATATTCTTTTCCGTAGTTTTTTTGTAAATATTCGATAGCAGCTTTTTTTGCTTCTTCTGATATTCTTGTAGAATCAGTTCTCATATAAGTAATAAAAGCTGCCTGGCCTTGTGAAGTTTCAACACCTTCATACAATTCTTGAGCTATTTTCATAACTTTAGTTGAACTCCAGTTAAACATTGATACAGCGGTTTGCTGCATAGTACTTGTTATAAAAGGTAAAGGAGGATTTTTAGAAGCTTCCTTTTCCTCAACATTCGAAACATGAAAACTTTTATCTTTCAAATACTCAAATATCTCATTCTTCTTTTTTTCATTAATACTTTGTGGCTTTATTGTTTTTCCATTTTCTTTTGTTAGTGGTATTTTCAAGTCGTTGAGTTCAAGATATATAGAAAAATATTTTTTTGGTTTAAAAGTAAATATTTTTCTTTCTTGATCAATTATTAATTTTAAAGCTGCTGATTGTACTCTACCTGCACTTGTTCGATAGTTTTTTAAAACTTTCCATACAAGCGGTGATATTTTATATCCTACTATTCTGTCTAATATTCTTCTTGCTATTTGAGCATCAACCTTTTTTAAATCTAATGTTTGTGGTTTTTTGATAGAGTTTAGTATACTATTTTTTGTTATTTCCGAAAATATTATTCTGTTTTTTTCTTTAGGATCTAAATTCAGCAATTGAGAAATATGCCAAGCAATTGCTTCTCCTTCTCTATCCATGTCTGAAGCTAATAAAACTTTTTTACCTTTTATCTCCTTTTTTATTTCGTTTATAACCTTTTCTTTATTTGGTATTATTTGGAATATAGGCTCAAAGTCATTTTCTATGTCTACCCCAAAATCTTTTTCAGGTAGATCTCTTACATGACCTTTTGAAGCTATTACTTTGTAATCTTTTCCAAGGTATCTTTCTATTGTTTTTGCTTTTGATGGAGATTCAACTATAACTACATATTTTTTGTTCCCATTTTTGCTTTGAGAGTCAGTTTTTTTTGTTGTTCTTGGCATTAAAAGAATTTACCTCCTATTTTGAATTTCTGTAAGAACTATTCAGAAAATTCGTTTCTTTCAAATTTTATCTTTCTTTCAAGTTTTTTATCGTATTCACTCCAATTAGAGTTACTGTTAACGTGCAATGTACTTCTTATGTTTTCTTTGACGTGAGCTATCTTTGAATCGATATTGTCACTATAACTCACTATCAAAGCTTCCAAAGTTTTTGGAAGAATGGGGCTTCCATATTCTATTTCTCCATGATGGGATAAAATAATATGAATTATATGTTCCAAATCGGCTTTTTTTAGATGATCACTTATTTTTTTTGACTCTTGATATACAATTTTTGTTCCCAATGGTATATGTCCTATCAATTCACCTTCTTCTGTTTTTTCAATTCCCACAGGTGTTATAGTATATTCTTCTATTTTTCCTATGTCGTGCAATAAAGACCCTGCAATTATTATATCTTTATTTATGTATATGTCTTCATCTTTTTCATATAAATTATAAATTTTTAAAGATAACTCCGTTACGTTCAAACTGTGTTCTAATAAACCACCTGAATAGGCATGATGAATGTCCATAGCTGCTGGAGATGATGAAAATAAGTCTGAAATCTTTTTGTTTTCAATAAAAATAGATATTAAAAGAGCTTTAATCCCTTTATCTTCTACTTTTTTTATATATTCAACAAGTGCAGCTTTTAAAGATTCCAGATCATTTTTTGAGTTATTTAAATATTTTTCAGGATCAACTTCCATTATGTTTAATTTTTCAACAGAATTAACATCATTGGTAATATTCAATTGTAAACGATTCTCAAACATTACTATCTTCCCTTTTATTTTTACAATATCTCCGATTTGAACTTTATTGTTGTTTTCTTCAGGATAGTACCAATCTACAGCTCTAATAGATTGAGTCTTGTCTGCTATTGTAACTAACAAAAAAAATTTATCGTTTTTGGTCTTTTGAAGTTTTTTACTTATTACTTTACCTTCAACTTCTACCTCGTCACTTAGCTTTAAATCAGCTATAAATTTAACTTTTTTTGTTTCTATTAAATTTGAATCAAAAATATTATTCCCTTTTAATATATCCTCCAATGAATAATTATCAGTCAAAATATTTTCCTCCTTTAATGTAAATTCTTTTAATTCTTTTAGAAATTCTGGAGGTAATCTCGTAGTTTATTGTTCCAGCTTTTTCTGCAAGTTCTTCTGAAGATATATTGTCGTTGCCTTGTTTACCAATTATTACTACTTCATCCCCAATTGACACTTGTGGAATTTGGGTTACATCGACAACGATTTGGTCCATAGAGATTCTTCCTAATATTTTACACCTAAAACCTTTAATTAAAACACAGGCTTTGTTAGAAAGTGTCCAAGAATATCCATCGGCGTATCCTAACGGAACAACTGCTGTTTTCATTTTTGTAGGTACTTTAAATGTTCTATTGTATCCCACTGTTTCTTGTGTATCAACAATATTAATTTTCACAACAGTGCTTTTCAATTCTAAGACAGGTTTTAATTCTTGAATTTCATATAACTTTGATGGTTGCAATCCAAACGTTGCAACACCTGGCCTAACGTAATCTAAAGAATATTCCGGGAAGAAACATGCTCCTGCACTGTTTGATATATGCCGTATTTTTATGTCTATATTTTGAGAAACTATATAATTTAAAAGCGCTATATATTTATTGTATTGTAAATTAACAAAGTTATCTTTTTCATCGGCATTTGCAAAGTGAGAATAAAAACCTTCTATTTGTATATTTTTTATTTTTATTAGATTTATTAGTTTATCAAGCTCATACTCTTTTATACCTATTCTATTTATTCCGGTGTCTACATTAATGTGAAATTTGAATTCTTTAATATCTTTTCCAAGTATATCACACGCTTTCTCCAAAAAATCGATAGAAATAATTGTAGGTCTTATATATTTGCAATAGTCTATTAATTCTATAAAATCATGCGGATCAAAGTAATTAAATATTAAAATAGGTACTTTCACATTGTTATTCAACAGTTCTATCGCTTCTTCTAAAAAAGCAACGCAAAACATATCGTATCCTTCATTTTGTGCTTCTTTGGAAAGAATCAAATTGCCATGTCCATAAGCGTCTGCTTTTAATACAGGCATTAATTTTGCTTTAGTAAAATTTTTAATGAACTCCAAATTTTTGAGGTAATTGTCAAGATTTATATACGCAGCAGTATTTCTACCTCTCATTGTTATTTTTCCCTTCTAATAAAGAAATGAGTCTGTCTTTATTTTCAATGTGTTTTGAAAGAACTATTGTTTTATCATTAGTTATGATAACAATATTTTTTGAGGTTTGAATAACTTCTTTTACAACCTCTTGAGGAAAATCATCATATTTTTCTGAAAATATAGAAGTTATAACATAAAAGGTTTTTGTGTTAGAATCATACATAATAGGATATTTCATGAATTTTCTCGTAAAGTAGAATATTGAGATAACTATTATTGCAATAAAAGTTATAGCTATAAAATCTTGGGGAAATAGATTATATATATAATTCCCTAAAATAAAAATGAAAGTGATAAAGAGTATGGGTAAAAAATATAATATTTTTGAGTATCTAAATTTGTAGATCATTTTATTCATCCCCATTAATATTTTTGAAAAGTCTTAAAAATTATACACCAAATAGGGTTAATTTATCAAATTTGTAATTGCCAAAGAGGAATGGTAGAATATATATACAGCTACGCTTAAACTTTACTAACTTATAATCTATCTAAGACATATAAAATTTGGATTTTATGATTTCTAAAGATAGCAAATCAAATTATAATTACTTTAGAAAAGAGGAATTTTATAAAAATAAGCTTTTGAATTTTAAATGGATTCAGGGCGAAGCCCTTCTCTCTTTTTCGATATGCGTATCTAAGAACTTAAAAAAATAGTTAAATTGTCAAAATTAGAATTGCATAAGTATTTTATAAATAAAGATTTTAGAAAATAAGCTTTTGAGTTTAAAACGGGTTCAGGGCGGAGCCCTCTCCCCCTCTTTCGCTACATGTAGCAAAAAGGTTAAAGGAATTAGTAATTAATGAGAATTAAATAGATACTTTAGAAATGATGATTTTTAGAAAATAAGCTTTTGAATTTAAAACGGGTCCAGGGCACAGCCCTCTCCCCCTTCCTTGACTACAAGTGCCGAAAAAGGTAGAGAAATTAGGAATTAATGAGGATTAAATAGATACTTTAGAAATGATGATTTTAGAAAATAAGCTTTTGAATTTAAAACGGGTTCAGGGCGGAGCCCTCGCTTCTTTCTTTGGTAAAAATGCCCAAAAAGTTAAAAAAATTCATAGTTATCAAGTATTAGAGTTTTAGAGATATCTTAAAAAATTTAAAACTAAAATATTAATAAAACCTAAATTTTAAAATTTCTAAAGTGGGTAAAATCAATAAATATAGGAGGTAAAATATGGATAAATTAACAGAATTTAAAGAGTTTCTTGCAAAAATTTCACGATATATGCAGGCTGTGTCTCTGATGCAATGGGATTTAGAGACGTATGCCCCTAAAATGGCTGTGGAATATAGATCGAAAGCCATGGGAGAATTGTCTGAGTTGTATTTTAGATCATATGTTTCTGATAAAACTGAAAAATTTCTTGAAGAACTTTCTAAAAAAGAAGTTTATGATAATTTAGATCAAGTTGGTAAGGCATTGGTAAAAGTCACAAAAGAAGATTATGAAAAAATGAAAAAAATTCCTCCAGAACTTATCAGAAAACTTACTGAGACTACTACTAAAGCAAATTCTGCTTGGAAAGAGGCAAGAGAAAAAGCTGAATTTTTCATTTTTGAACCATTGTTAGAAGAAATCGTTTCTTTGACAAAAGAGGTCGCTGAAAAATTAGGTTATCAGGAAAATAGATACGATGCCTTGTTAGATTTATATGAACCTGGTCTAAAAACAAAAAAGTTAAAGGACACGATAGATTATTTAAAGAAAAACATGTTGCCTTTTATTGACGAACTTTTTGAAAAAGGTAAAGAACCACGGTCGGATTTCTTTGAAGGAAATTTCAGCATTGAAAAACAGAAAGAACTTTCAAAGGAAGCATTAAAGTTCATGAAATTTGATTTCAATACTGGAAGAATGGATATTTCTGCTCATCCTTTTACTACAAAGATTGGCCCAAGAGATGTTAGAGTTACTACAAGATTTAGTGAAAAAGATATTAGATATTCTTTATTTTCTACTATACATGAAGGTGGCCACGCTTTATACGAATTGCATATTCCAGAAATTTTCTTTGAAACACCTTTGGATGAAGGTGCATCAATGGCGGTTCACGAATCGCAATCGAGATTTTGGGAAAATATAATAGGCCGGGGACCTGATTTTTGGGTATACTTTTCTAAGAAGCTTAAAGAAATTTTCCCTGATTTTGAAAATGTTTCAAGCATGGAGTTATATAAAGCCGTCAATATAGTTAAAAAATCCTTTGTAAGAACCGACGCTGATGAAGTTACTTATAATTTTCATATAATGCTCAGATTTGAAATAGAAGAAGCTCTTATAAACGATAGGATAAAAGTGAAGGAATTACCAAGTATTTGGAATGAAAAGATGAATGAATATTTTGGAATGGTTCCTCCCAACGATGCTTTAGGTGTTTTACAGGATGTTCATTGGTCTAATGGGTCTTTTGGATATTTTCCATCTTATATGTTAGGAAACCTTTATGCTGCTCAGTTTTTCAATAAACTAAAAAAGGACGTTACAGATTATAATACACAATTGGGAGAAGGAAATGCAACAGGCGTCTTGAACTGGCTAGTAGAAAATGTTCATAAATATGGAAAGATGTATAAACCAGAAGAATTGTTGGAAAAAATAACTGGAGAAACACTTAATCCCAAATATTTTGTTGATTATATAAAAGAGAAATTTTCTGATATATACGAATTGTAAAAAAATAAGGGGTAAGACCCCTTATTTTTTTAATTATTTTCTTTTTCTTCTTTGTTTTTCTTGTTTTCTTCTTCTTTTGCTAACTTTTTCAGATTTTCACATACATAATAATAAAAAGTGCCTTCTTCATATTCTCCATGTTCGTTTGGTTTTCCAGCTTTATAGTTTGTCATCAATTCAACAGCTTCATCGATATGTTCGATAGCCCAAATATGGAATTTTTCATTTTTGATATCTTCGTTTATTTCGTCTTTTAACACAATATTGTCTATGTTTCTACTGGGTATAATGACTCCTTGATAGCCTGTAAAGCCTAATTTTTTACAGCTTTCATAAAATCCTTCTATCTTTTCTATTATTCCACCAACTGGTAACACTTCTCCATTTTGATTCATGGATCCCGTTATTGCAACATTTTGTTTTAAAGGAATATTAGCTATTGAAGACATTAATGCAAGCGTCTCCGCAACAGTGGCACTATCTCCTTCTATTATAGAATAGACTTGTTCAAAATTCAAAGAAACACCAAAACCGCTTAGTATAAAAGAAGAAAATTTATGTTTAAAATAATTTTCAATGATAAGTGAAGATTTTTTGTATATCTTTCCACTGAGGTCTATATCTCTGTGTATGTTGATTATTTTTTCCGACGAAGATCTGTAACTTTTAGCTGTGATTTTTACTGGATGTCCAAAAGAGAAATCTCCTGTATTCAAAACAGTCAAACCATTTATTTGACCTACTTCTGAACCATCGACTTTGATATCAATCTTTTTTTCTTCTATTGCGTTAAATACTTTATTTTTGTAGAACGAATGCATCTTTTCTTTGAAGCTTATAGTATCTTTTATGTCTTTTGCTGAAATGTAATAACTTTCTGGATTTTTCCTAGAAAAATGATAAGCATCTATTATAATATTTTTTAAATCACCTAATTTTAAAGAGAATTTTTTGTTGCTTTCATTTATTCTACAAGCATATTTTATCAATTCGTTGACTGCATCCTTAGTGAGATGTGAAAGATCATTTTCTTCAACTGTGTTACTTATAAAAGCCAAAAATCTGTTTAAGTTTTCTTCTACAAGCTCTGATTCGTAATCAAATTGAGATTTTATTGGGAATAATTTTTCAAATTCACTATCATATGCTCTTATCAAATTATATATCCAATCTTCCCCTATCAGTATAACTTGAACGTTTGTTGATAAAGGTTCTGGATCTAAGGTTTCAACACTCGAATATCCTTCCGCAGACTGGACATTTTCTATTTTCACTTCTTTTTCAGAAAGCACTCTTTTTAGTACTTCCCATGAATAAGGTTTCCTTAATATTTTTTCGGCTTCTAAGATTAAATAACCACCGTTAGCTTTGTGGAAAGAACCAGCTTTTATCATTGTGAAATCTGTTTGAAGGAATCCCATTTGAGAATAGTATTCTATCTTTCCTACTAAATTTGAATACGTTGGATTATCTTCGATGATAACTGGAGCACCTTGTAAGTAAGAATTATCGACTAGGATATTAACGTTATATCGTTTTTCTTTAAGGAGTCTAATAAGATTTTGATTATCAGAAGTTAATTGTAAAAGATGAGAAGCCATATCTTCTTTTAATTTTTGGAGATATTCAAAGACATCTGAATATTTTATATACTTTCTTTCTATGGATTCGAACAATTTTGTTAAACTAAAAGACGCCCAATATCTACGTAAATTTTGAACCTCTTCCCAATACTCTTTATCTAATTCTGTTATTTTGGACATAGTTCTTTCAATGAGTTGCATTAATTTTTCCGAATTTTGCCTAAAATATTCTTTAATTTCGTCAGGAAGAGCTTCAAACTCTTGGGCGCTTAGTCTTTTTCCGTTGTATATAGGAACAGAAATTATGCCTTTTTCAGAAGCTTCTAATATAAACCCAAGATTTTGAGCTTCTTTTCTTAAATCTGACCATAGTTTTTCCCGTTGGTTATTGTATTCTTTTTCTAAAGAACTGAGGCGGTTTTGATATTCTTCTGTGTTCATGGTTTTGTTTAGAACTTGTATTGAAGAATCTATAATTGCCTGTAATTCTGATTTAAAGTTTTTTGCTTGACTTGCTGGTAATTTTAGCAGCTTTGGTTTTCTTTCATCTTCAAAATTAAAAACATATATTAAATCTTGTGGAATTTTTTTTGTTAGAGCAATTCTTTCAACGATCTTATTAGTCATGCTTCTCCTCCCACTACCAGAAGGCCCAACGATGAAAACATTATTTGAGTTGTTAGAACTTTCTAAAGCGAATTGAATTATGTCACAGGCTTCACTTTGAATAGTATAATCTTGGTAAGAACCTATCTTTATTTCTTGAGTACTCTCGATTTTAAAATCAGGGATTTTTATTTGGTAGTCATCTACTTTTAATTTCATTTCATAACCTCCTAAGTTTTTATACATTACTCACATTATAAATTCTAAAACCAAATTTTATCAATAGCTTAGCGTTTAACTTTTTATATGATACCCCACTGTTGGAAATGCTCGTATAGAACTTCTCTAAATGCCTTCGATACGTATAGTGAAAGAAAGGGATTCACCCTAAGGCACATTTATAAATTCAAGCGGGTATTTAAAGATGATTAATATTTTAAGTTTATAAACTTTTCTTATTTTTATTATATCACTGTTTTACTTTAAAATTAGTACATTACTTAATTATGGTATAATAATTAATAATATTAATCAAAAATAAATATTAATCAAAAATATAAATTCGGTGGTGAGTATTTTTAGAATGAATCAAGAAATAGAACTAATAGCTTTGTGCCCTTCAGGATTAGAAGGCGCAGCGTCATTAGAGATAAAAAACAATAATTACAAAATTATAGATTCAACTGCTGGAAAGGTAACTTTTGTAGCTGACTTCAAAGATATCCCAAATATATTGACTAAATTTAAAACGATTGATAGGGTTTTGATAAAAATAAAACAATTTGAAGCTTATACTTTTGACGAATTATTTGACCATGTGTACAGTATAAATTGGAGTGATTATATTGGTAAAAGTGGGAAAATAGTTGTTGAAAAACTTAAAATTAACAATTCTAAGATTTCTGCGACAGGTGCAGTTGCTTCTGTCATACTAAAAGCAGTTTATGAAAGTTTGAAACAGGGGGATAAAAAAACATATTATAGTGAAGATAGCGATATAATTTATCCTCTATATGTGTATCTAAAAGAAGATGTCGTTACAATCTGTTTGGATACAGTTTATAAAGAATCTTTAGCTAGAAGAGGATACAGAATCAATCATCTTTCAACTTCTTTAAGAGAAACAATTGCTGCAAGTTTAATAGTTTTGTCTCGCTGGAGCCCAGATTATAAATTAGTAGATCCTTTTTGTGGAAGTGGAACTATTCCCATTGAAGCTGCACTAATGGCTTCAAATTACACTCCAAAAAGAACGTATGCCTGCGAAAAGTGGGATATTTTTAAGAATATGGGAGAGATTTTTAATAAAAACTTCTCTAAAAACAATATTGATTACAGTATTTATGGTTATGATAAAAGTTACAAAGCTATAGAAATGGCAAAGGCAAACGCTGAATTGGCAAATGTAAAGATCTATTTTGAGAAGAGAGCTATGGAATCTTTGCAACCATCTAATGAACGTATTTATTTTATCTCAAATTTGCCATACGGTATAAATTTACCAGATAATATACAAGATACCTACAAAAAGATGAGGCATTTGCCACGATCATTTCCAAACGGGAGGTTTTTCTTTATAACTCCAGAAGCTAATTTTGAAGAATATTTCGGAGAAAAAGCGGATAAGAAATTTCGTTTTCAAAATAATGGAATATGGGTATGGTTTTATATGTTTTATAGTGAATAGCTGTAGAATCGACCATTTTGGGTACCTCCAGCGTAAACGATCTATATGGACGTTTTTATAAGGACTTTAGAAATGATAATTTTCAGAAAATAAGCTTTTGAATTTAAAATGGGTTCAGGGCGGAGCCCTTTTCCATTTCTTCGGTACAAGTACCGAAAAGCTAAAGAAATAAACAATTGGTCAAAATTAGATAAAGACTTTAGAAATGAAGCGTTTTTAAAAGTAAGGTTTTGAATTTAAAATGGGTCCAGGGCGGAGCCCTCTCCCCATTCCTTGACTACAAGTGCCGAAAAAGGTAAAGAAATTAGGAATTAGTAAGTATTAGAAGTGAGGAGGTGTTTTGTAAAAAAAATCAGCTCTAAAACATACATATAATAAGAATTTTAAAATTTCTAAAGTGAGTAATCAAACAAGTCAAGGAGGTATATATGAGAAAGAACCGCACTTATATCTTGATATTGAATTCTCTTTTTGTAGTTCTTTCGATTCTTTTAACACGATTGCTTTCTATAAGAATCCCTATAGGAAATGTCGAAGTTATTAGATTTGGTTTTGGTACCATACCTATTTATTTATCTTCTTTTTTATTTGGGCCACTTAGTGGAACAATAGTAGGAGTTTTTGAAGATTTATTAGGCTATTGGATTAATCCTATAGGACCTTTTTTGCCTCAGTTTACTCTAACTAAAGCATTATACGGTTTACTTCCGGGTTTAGTATTTAAATATGGTTTCAAAAAGAAAATGACTTACTGGACACTTGCTATTTCTTGTATGATGGGAGAAATAGTAGGAATAACATTAACTCCTTTCTTTATAAATAAATCATTTGGTGTTCCTTATGTAGTTTTAATGCCTCCGAGGTTAGGGGGATTTGCAGTTTTGTTCTTTCTAAATCCTTTTATTATCAAACTTTTGTTAACGCGAATACCTCAATTGAAAAAACTTATGGAGGAAAGCGTCAATGGATAAATATCATGAATATATATTTGAAATAGATAAAAAAAGTGAAGAAAGATTGATAGACTATTTTATTGAAAAAAACTTTAACTCTTATTATATTGAAAACGATATTGAGAATTCTAAAAATTATCTGCGTATTTACTTCAAAGAAGGTTTTGAAGACAAAGAAATGTTAGAATTTCTTTCTAAATTTAATGGAAAGTTGATTTCCAATATTAAGATTGAAGAAAAACAATGGTTGGAACAATGGATAAAAAGTATAAAAGTTTTTGAATTTATAGAAGGTGTTTGGGTTAATCCTTTTGAGGACAAGATAGTTGAAAAACCAGGTCTTGTTTTAAATGTAATTCCGGGAAGTGCTTTTGGTACTGGATTGCATATTACTACTAAGTTAGCAGCTAAATTTTTAAAGGAAATTGATTGTGAAGATAAGAGAGTTTTAGATGTTGGCACTGGAAGTGGGATATTATCAGTCTTATCGAAAAAACTGGGTGCAAAGTATGTTTGTGCTTTAGATTACGATCCTTTAGCGGTGGAAAAAGCCAAAGAGACTTTCAAAATAAACAACGTAGATGTAGATATTAGGCAGTCAGATTTGTTGAGCGCGATTGATGAGAATGAGAGGTTTGATATCTTAGTTTCAAATATAGTTGCAGAGGTTTTAATCGATTTAATGAAGGATCCAAAGTTTAATAAAATATTAGCAACAAAAGCAAATGTGGTTTTTTCTGGTATAATAGACAGTAAAGAAAAGGTACTATTAGATCAAGCAAAAAGAAATAAATTGGAATTAAAAAGAAGATTGGAGGACGGTTCGTGGGTTTCTCTATGGTTTCAAAAGAAGATTTAAAAATAGTTGAGCATCAATTGGAAAGAGAAATTAATAATATGCAAAATGTTGTAAAAAGATGTAAATATGGCTACCCACAAGTTATACAAAGTTTTCCTATCAAAGAAAAGAAACCTTTTCCAACACTTTATTGGTTAACGTGTCCGTTTTTGAGTGAAGAAGTTTCAAAATTAGAGTCTCATCATAAAATAAAAGAAGTAGAAGATATGATTCAAAATAACAAAGAATTAAAAAGACAAATGCATGAACTACATACAAAAGAAATAGAAAAAAGATTAAATATATTAGGCGAGAATATAAAATTCTTGCCTCAAAATATTCAAAAAAAACTAAAAGAAACAGGAATTGGTGGAACAAAAGATTTCTCTAAAGTTAAGTGCTTTCATATGCATTATGCTTGTTTTTTAGTAGATGAAGAGAATCCTATTGGAGAAATGATAGACCATTGGATTGGTAAAAGAAATTGTGAAAATGAGAGATGTGAAGTACTTATTCTTAGAGGTGAGAATCAGAGTTGATAGAAAGAGAAATAGTAAAAAACATCCCAAGGAAACCCGGAGTATATTTGTTCAAAGATAATAAAGGGACACCCATTTATATAGGTAAAGCAAAAAATCTAAAAAATCGTGTTTCTTCTTACTTTAATAAGAGTAATTATATTGGGAATGAAAAAACGTTGAGTTTATTAGAAGAAGCTACAAATTTAGATTATATTGTTACGTCAAATGAAAGTCAAGCGTTTATTTTAGAAGCAAATTTTATATATACTCACAAACCCAAATATAATATAATGCTTAAGGATACCAGAGTTTATCCTTATATATTGGTTACAGATGAAAAATATCCAAAAATAAAATACGTTCGAACGAAAAAAGAAGAGAAAGGCAAGTACTTTGGTCCATATCCAGATGTTAGATTTGTAAAAGATGTAATTGAGGTTTTACAGAGTGTATATAAGATTAGAAGTTGTGACAGAGATCTAACGCGTAAAAGTAAACCATGTTTTTTATATCATCTGGGAAGATGCTATGGACCGTGTTATAATGATGTAGATGAAAATTTATATAATGAATCAGTAAATAAAGTTTTAGCCTTTTTAGCAGGAGATTTGAGTGAAGTTAAAAATTATTTGGAAAAAATGATGAAAGAATATGCTCAGATAAAAAACTATGAAAAAGCTGCTCAAATGAGAGATACTTTGTTTAAATTGAAAAGCCTGTTTGACGAAATAGCTGTAGAATATAAAAACGGTAAAAACATAGATATTATAATGTATGAGTCACCTGTTTACGTTGTTCTTAGAGTAAGGAAAGGTTATTTGATTTCTAAACTTTCTTTCACTTTAGAAGGGAATTTGGAAGACTTTTTGTATCAATATTATATAGTTAGAAAGAATGAACCTCCTACTACTATATATACATTGTATGAAGAGAAAGTTTCTGAAGAAATAACAAACTATTTGAAAGAACAAGGCTTGAAGAAAATAGAGAAAATTGGTAAAGGATCAAAGCTATACGAAATAGGTTTTAAAAATCTCGAAGAAGAAATAAATAGACAGAGCGATTTGAGTAGTTCTTTAAAACTTGCTAAAGAAATACTTTCTTTGAAGAAGTTACCAAGAATAATAGAAGGTATAGACATATCTCATTTACAAGGATTGTACACTGTTGCATCGCTTGTTTATTTTGAAGACGGAAGACCAAAAAAAGAAAATTATAGAAAATATAGACTCGATAATATAAAAGAACCCGATGACTTTGAAAGTATAAGAACAGTGATAAGAAGAAGATACCAAAAAAACAGTTTACCAGATCTACTCTTTATAGATGGGGGTAAAGGTCAGGTTAACTCAGCTGTCGAGGCTTTGAAAGATATCGGTTACACATTGAACGATGTAGATGTTATAGGAATAGCTAAAGAAGATGAAAGAATCGTTTTTCCGGGAGAAATACAAGATTTACATCTTCCTTTGGATCATCCTGTACTGAGACTTTTAATATACGTTAGAGATGAAACACACAGATTTGCAATCGGTTTTAACAGGAATTTAAGAAGTAAGAGATTTGAAAGAACAAAATTAGATGAAATTCCCGGTGTTGGTCCCAAAAGGAAAAAGGAACTTATACAGCATTTTGGAGGTATAAGAAAGATCAGGGAAGCTTCAACACAGGACATAGCAAAGGTAGTTAAGAGTCAAAAAATAGCTGAAAGAATAAAACAAACCTTAGGGGAGAATTAGGTTGGAAGAATTAGTGGATTTTGCAAAAAATTACCTTGAAAAATATCAAAATTTGCTAGCGGATGAATTTCAACATTTCTTTTTTGGCTGTGTTTACGATAAAAGAGATGATTTTCCCATTTATACTATATTAATTGATAAGGAAGGAAGAAACCTTGAAGTTATAGGACCGGATTTACCAAGTAAAGTGATGAGTGTTCTTTATCCTACAGTATATTTGAATTCTGATTTTTTAAAAGAAAAATATATTAAATTTGCTGAATCGTACAAAAAAGTAGTTGATCCTGAACTTTCTTTTGGCATTGTGCAAACTCCATTTAAGCTTTCTGCTTACAGAGTATGTGGTGATGAAAGAGTTATCAAAAAACTTATCTTTTCTGAAAAATTAAAGGGGCAAAAATATCTATCCTTAAGTTTAGATATCGAAGAAGAGACTTTTAACTTTATTGTTCAACACTTTAAAAAATGGAAAGATCAAGTATTTTATTTTCCTTATATGAACAATATACATGTTGTTTTTAAATGTCCTGACAGAATAGAAAGTTCAAAAGTTTCTATATATATTGAAATAGGTAGATTTCTTAAAGATAAAACATTAAAAAAATATAATTTTTTGGAAAATTCATATAAACTTCCTGAAATGAAAGTAAAAGATCCTGCTATAGCTGTTTTTAAAGTACCAGCAGATAAAATTTTAGAAATCGATTTTCAACAACTTTATAAAAATTTTATCGAAAAAATCGAGGAAATAGTTGAGAAAATAGAAAAAATTGAAATATAATTTTAGAACCGAATTTTTTATTAGAAACGTACTATAGATACGTTTCTAATAAAAATAGGAAACACCTACATAGGATGTCTCTACGCTCTGAAATTTAGGCTGTGAATAAAAATTTTGTATTTTTCAAAATAATGTGTTGAACTTATATTGGGTCCAGGGCGGAGCCCTCCCTACTCTCTTTCACTACACGTAGCGAAGAAGTTAAAAAAATTAAGAATTAGTAAAGATTAGAATTGGGAAGATATTTTGTAAAAAAGTCAACACTAAAACATACATATAATAAGAATTTTACGATTTCTAAAGTGAGTAAAATTTATACTTTAGCAGGAGGAAAAAAATGAAAGTTAATATAAATGACTATTATGCAAAGAATGATTCAAAAGTACAAAGTACTAAAGTAAAAAAAGTCAATAAAAAACATCATCCTAGCATAGAGCTCTTTTTTGGTACTTTAAATGTAATTGTAGCTTCGATTATCATACTTGCTGCGTTGGTTCTGAAGTTTTTGGGTCCAATATTAAATCAATTACTCAATTACGATTTTCCTTTTAATACAAATCCGTTAATATTTTTATCTACTATTTTATTAATTTTAGGTGTTTTATTAGAATTATATTCTTTAGAAAAGGCTAAAGATAATGATCGTAAAGTTTTTGCACTAATTATTTTTTTCTTTTCATTTTTTATGGTTTTTTCCATCACTTTTGTGATAATAAAATACTCTTTTAACTGGCTTGGTAGTCAATTATTTGGATTTACAGAAATAGGAATGAACAGGTTATTTTATATTCCAACAATAGTCTATTTAATATACTCATTTTTTATAGTTTATTACTCATTTTCTTTGATAAGAGATTAAAAAATTTAAAGAACAAAAGCTTTGGGATTTTAAAAAGAGC